>DAOWNY010000327.1 GCA_030642325.1 Deltaproteobacteria bacterium | reverse complement strand
CACTGGAAGAAGCAAAAAGATTGCCCCCCGGGTTTTTTGAGGCATCCTTCAGCGTGACACCGGAAAATGAGTCAAAGGATAAATTCATTGAGGGGTCATTCGGGATAGGCACAACAGAGAATACCGATATTTTAAACGTTGCTTCAATCTTACAATTCGTGAATGAGAGCAGTTTTATATAAAATTTATTATGATTGATTTATCTAAATACAAACACATATTTTTATCTGATTCAAAAAGATATCTCCTTGAGATGAACAATAATCTGATTGCCTTGGAAAAGGATCCACAAAATCAGGAATACATCAACTGTTTATTCAGAACGTTTCATTCCCTCAAGGGGATGTCTGCCACCATGAGTTATGCGAGCATAAATGAGCTGAGTCACGTGATGGAAAGTTTTTTGAGTAATTTGAGAAACGGACAGGTTCAATTTATCTCACCAATCGCCGATATCCTCTTTGAAGGTAAGGACTTAATTGAAAAAATGGTCGAAGAGATTGCATCGGATTCTCCTGTAGAAGTCGATTATAAGACTTTTATCCGGAAGGTGACCGAATTTAATTTTTCAAAAAAAATCAATGGAGGGGTGGATACCTTTTGCCCTGTTACCATTGATCAGCCATCCTTAACCTCCATTCCGGTTGAGTCCCAACTGCTGGACAATCTACTTAACATTGTGGGAGAGATGACTACTCTTCAGAGTAAAATATTGGGAACTGATAAATCCAAACCTTTGCTGAATATCCGGGAAGACCTGTCGCAAATGGAGAATTTTATCAAAAAAATGCATTCCGAAGTCACGCAAATAAGATTAATGCCCCTGGATACCCTTACCGCAGTATTTCCACGGCTTGTAAGGGAGCTTGGCAAAGCCACCGGGAAAAAGATTCATTTTGAAGTTAAGGGAGAGGATATCAAGTTAGATCGGATAATTTTAGAAGAGTTGTGGGATCCCTTGACACATTTGATTCGCAATGCGATTGATCACGGGATCGAATACCCGCAAATTAGATGGGAAACGAATAAGCCCCCGGAAGGAAAGATCACTCTTTGGACCTCCAGGGAAAAAGATACTATTTTAATCGGGTTAAGTGACGACGGCAACGGAGTCGATGTGAAACAGGTCGGCGAGAGGGCTGTGGAAAAAGGAATTTTAACCCCGGAGCAGGCCAACAATATATGGGAAGAAGACATGTTGTCCATTCTTGCTGTCCCAGGTTTCACCACCAGACGAAAGCCAAATCAAATTTCAGGAAGAGGGGTGGGATTGGATTTGATTAAAAACAGAATTGAATCTTTGGGAGGAAGCTTAAGCTTGTCTTTCCAACCCCAAAAAGGCAGTAGCTATATTATGAAGCTCCCCATGAATCTGGCTATCATTCAGGCAATACTGGTCAGGCTGAACCGGCAAATTTTTGCCGTTCCCCTCAACAAAGTAACCGCCACGGCAGAAATAACGGCAAGGGAGATAAAAGGCCCCCCGGAGGAGAGGGCCTTTATGTTTCAGGGTGATTCCATCGCTTTGCTGGATTTAAACGAATCGTTGGGTCTCCCTTCACGGGATAAAAGTGGTAAAAATGCATCCGTATCAATCGTCATGGTAGAAACAAAGAACAGAATAATCGGCCTGATGGTAGACGAACTGATTGGCTGTCACCAAATATTCGTAAAACCGTTAAAACAACCCTTAAAAAGAATGGAATTGTTTTCCGGAACTACCATCTGGGGAGACGGCAAAATAACATTGGTATTGGATATGGAAAAGTTATGAGAATTATTTCATTCCACAACTTTTTCCTGTTTTGAAAAGAGATGTTCCTTTCTCAGTCTGCTCTTGAACTTTTCAATTTGCCTTATGATATTTTCGGTGGCAGAGTTTATGGGGCTGTAAAGATTATCCCCTTCTTCGGTTGCATGCAGGGTTTCTGAAGGGAGGGAAAGATTGAAAGAAACTTTAAACTCCTCGCGGTGAAAATTTCTTTCCAGGCTTATATGAAGTGATATCGTATCTTGAGGGAAATTATCCAAAATTTTTTCCAGTTTTTGAATTTTTTTATCCATATATTTTTCCAGTTTCACTATTGTATCTTCTTCAAAAACTTCTTTATTCTTATATATGATTTCCAGTCTCATCCTTCCTCCCTTTGGGTTTTACTCAGTTTTTTGTATTGTGATTTTAACAGACAATTTAAATAAGCACTGAACCAATCACAACAAATAATAACAATATAACTTTACCCATGTCAAATGTTTTATTAATCAAGATTG
>DAOWNY010000223.1 GCA_030642325.1 Deltaproteobacteria bacterium | reverse complement strand
GAAATATTTTATTTATTACCATCATATGCTTATTTTTCATTAGTCAATCGGCTTTTGCTGAAAAGCTGTACATTACAGATTTTTTCAAGGTCACCCTCCGTACCGGTCCCAGCCTTCAAAATAAAATTCTTGCCATGCTTTCTTCGGGTCAACCGGTTGAGACATTACGATCTGATGGCGACTGGACTCAAGTGCAGATCTTGAGGAAGGGAGAAAAGTTAAAGGGATGGGTTTTAAACCGTTATTTGATATCGAGGGTACCGTGGAAATTGCAGGTTAAGAGATTAAGTAAGGAAAATAGCCGGCTCAAAGAAAAACTGGATCGCATCGAAAATGAACTAAACAAAACCACAACAACGGCAAAGGATACTTCTCAAAAGCTAAAGATTAACAATAAAGATCTTAATAAACTCAGAAGGGAACATGAACTATTGAAGAAGGGGGCGGCTAATTACCTGCAATTAAAAACAAATTTTGAGAAAACTACATCCACATTGGAAGCCGCCCAAGCCTCTGCCCAAAAGTTGACTTTAGAAAATGAGCGGCTGAGATATTCCCGAAGGAATACATGGTTTATCACCGGGGCTTCAGTGCTCTTCCTGGGCTTTGTTGTGGGTATGTTTATGGGAAAAAGGCAAAAAAAACAAAAATCAATGTATTACTCATAAATTATTATTGTTTGTAGTATTTGAGCTTTACGAAATAGACGGACTCGACACAAAAAAACGGTAAAAAATTTTAATCTGTTGTCCCGCTTAAGTCTTTTCCCACCTCTTTTTTTACCCGTTCTACTATGGAGAAAATCACCTCCCCGGCCTTTCCCCTGATGATTAAATCTGCCTGATCATCGTATGGAGTGGAAGTAAGATTAATAATCACCAGCCTTGCGCCCCCCTCTTTCGCATATAAGGGCATCAGGGCGGCGGGATGTACCACCAGCGAAGATCCCATCGCAATAAAGAGTTCGCAATTTCGTGATTTTTCCACTGCTTCTTCGGTTTCCCTCTGGGGCATGGCCTGTCCAAAGGCTATGGTGGCCGGTTTAAGTATCCCGTTACATTCTTCGCAGGACGGCGCTTCAATTCCATTTTCCAGCCATTCTTGAATTTCATCCCTGCGGTATTGTTTCCCACAGGAAAGACATAAAACCTTCATACTGTTACCGTGCAGTTCAAGAATCTTCTCCTCGGGCAATCCCGCCTTCTGGTGAAGATTGTCTATATTCTGCGTAATGAGACAATCAAGTTTTCCCATTTTATCCAGTTCAACGCAGGCAAAATGGGCAGGGTTAGGATCGGATTGGGTGATAGTATAATATAACTCACTATGCATCTTCCAGTATTTCCTTCTTGATTCTTCACTGCTGATGATCTTCTGGTAAAGGAAATCATCGGGATCGTATTTTTCCCACAACCCTCCGGGACTCCTGAAATCGGGAATTCCGGATTCGGTGCTTACTCCTGCCCCGGTAAATATAACCACTCCCCGGGCGGCCGTGACCCAATTTGCAACCTTAACAATTTGATCCGCCAGGCTATCGTTTTCCATCTTCCCTCCTTGTTCTGTTTATATCCCTAATTCATCCTTAATACCTTCGCACCCCTAATGTTTCCTGCCCTAAGTTGACTCAGCGCCTGATTTGCTTCTTTAAGGGCAAATTCCTGCACTTCCGGTTTTATGGGAATCCGGGCTGCCAGTTCCAAAAATTCGCTGATATCTCTTCCGGCTACATTGGCAACACTTTTAATCTCCTTTTCAAGCCAAATATGGGAAGCATAGTCCACCTGCAAAAGGCAGTCCTTGTCTCCATCTTCTTTTCGAATGGCATTGATTACCAGCCTCCCGCCTCTTTCTAAATTTTTCAAGGCCTCAACAATGGGTTTCCAGGCCGGGGTGGTGTCGATGATGCTGTCTAATTTTTCGGGAGATTCCTCGGCAGTGTCACCCGCCCAAACCGCTCCGAGTTCTTTGGCAAAATCCCTTTCTTTTTTACTTCTGGCAAAAACAAATACCTTTGTCCCGGGATATTTTTTTCTTACCATCTTCATTACCAGATGAGCCGAAGCTCCAAAACCGGTAAGCCCTAGATTTTGACCATCTTTGATACCCGTCAGCCTCAGGGATCGGTATCCAATGGCGCCGGCACAAAGCAGGGGGGCTGCCTGTATATCGGAAAATATTTCAGGTATCTTATGGGCATAACCCTCTAAAACTACTGTATATTCTGCATACCCACCATGGGCGTCCCTCCCGGTTGCCTTAAAATCTTTACATAAATTCTCATTACCTTCCAGGCAGTAGCTGCATTGCTCACATGCCGAATTAATCCAACCAACTCCCACCCGGTCTCCGATATTAAATTTTGTAACCTCTCTCCCTTTTTCTGCGACTCTTCCCACTACTTCATGGCCAAGAATAATGGGAAAATTCGGAGGGGGAGTCCTTCCTTCAATTTCATCCAACTCGGTATGACAAACCCCGCAGGCAGCTACTTTGATTAAAATCTCATGGCCGCCCGGCACCGGATCTCTCCAATCCTCCAGCCTCAATGGTTTTGTGCCCTTATCAAAACTGCATATATCATTCAATACCATTGCTTTCATTTTACCCAAACCTCCTATTCTCAAGTAAGACATCGCGCCGGCCGGACGCTGCAAATCCCGTTCTATGCATCTTATTTTAGCTTTATGGACGGTCTTTACATAAATTCACCGACGAAATAAATTTATATCTGCACCAAAGATCTTCTGCCGGGCCTCAAAATCTGATGACTCTTAATACTCATTCCCATGACCCCTAATACCCGAAACCCGGCGTCTGCCCCCTGGAACCTGACACCTTCTCCCTGAATTTCGATTCCCAACTAAAACATAATAGCACATATTTGTTTTACATGAGAAACAACAATTTATGTAAATTGAAAAAAGCTGGGGCACGATTCCGGAATCATTGAAGGGGGGACGCAGAAAATATATATCCGACTTGTCGTCCACCGACTGGAAAACCGGCTTTCCAGTGTCTGCAGCACGAGCCCAACCTTTTGATCGCCACAGTTATCAAGCTTAACAATCTTTACCCTTTTATCTCGCCGGTCGAACTTCATTAAAAAATATTGGCAGCACCATTAACATGCTGAACTTAATTTATGGTATACTTTAAAAAAAGTCTGGTCAAAATCGACAATTTTCGAAAAAGGAGTTCTTAGATGATAATAGCCGGCCTCACCGGAAGCATCGGCTCGGGTAAATCTACTGTGGCAGGTTTTTTTAAATCCCTTGGTGCCCATATTATTGACTGGGATATTCTCGCCCACGAAATCTTCCTTCCCGACCGGAAAGCGTGGCAAGAAATAGTCCTGTATTTTGGGGCCGAAATTCTTGACAAAGACCGAACAATTGATCGCCAAAAGCTGGCGGGTGTGGTATTTAACCATCCGGACAAGCTAAAAAAACTGAACCAGATTACTCATCCCGAAATAATGAAAGAGGACAAAAAAAAAGTAGAAAAAATAAGTAAGCACGATCCGGATGCCGTTAT
>DAOWNY010000270.1 GCA_030642325.1 Deltaproteobacteria bacterium | reverse complement strand
GCAGTTGTCAATAATATATTTTTATGTCATATAGCACAAGTTATTTAAGCAGGGTGAATGGTTTTCATAAATAGTGGATGTCCCGGTTTAAAAAATGGTTGAGATAAGCGAATAATTGGCTTATATTATAAGAAATTTAATTGAGTTTTTTAAAAAACTATGGAGAAAGAGAGATAAGGCTTGCATTTAAGTTTAAAAAGACTATTAATGGCGGCATTAATTGTAGTTTTCTCCTTTAGCCACCCTGGTTGTAAGCCGGGAAAATCAAAACAAAATAAAATTTTAGTCAAGACGAATGATTTCACCATAACCCTAAAAGAATTTAACCGCAGATTTGAAAGTATCAGTTCCTGGTATAGTCCTCTGGTCATTGCAAGAACTGACATTATTAAAAAATTGAAAAGAGATTTTCTCAACCGATTGATTGAAGAAAAACTTTTATTAATGAGAGCAAAAAAACTTGAAATAACCGTCAGCCGGCCGGAATTGGAAAATGAGGTTGAGGAGCTTAAGGCTGGATATTCCCAGGCTGGTTTTCAGAAGATGCTGGATGATGAGCACTTGGATTATGATCAATGGATGAAATACATTGAAAACAGACTCTTAATGGAAAGGGTGTTTTCTTTAGAGCTGAACCCCCGGATTTCAGTGGATAAACCGGAGGCGGAATCATATTATCAGCGCCATGTCCGGGAGTATCATAAACCTGAACAAGTAAGAGCAAGGCAGATTGTTGTTAATACTGAAAAGGAAGCCCTTATTATTTTACGGGAGATTAAAGACGGGGCGGATTTTTCTGAGTTGGCCCAAAAAAAATCCCTTAGCCCGGATGGTCAACAGGGGGGGAAACTGGGCATTTTTTCCAGGGGGGAGATGCCCCATGAATTTGAAGAGGCAATTTTTTGCTTAAAGCCTGGGAAATTAAGTACGATTGTCGGCAGTTCTTATGGATATCACATATTTATTGTCGATGAGAAGGTTAAGGCGGCTCAGGTTCCTTTTTTAAAGGTGGAAGATGAAATAACCGAAAAAATATGGATTGAAAAGCAGAAGACGGCATATGGGAGATGGATGGAGGAGTTGAAAAACCAGACATCAATCAAAATAAATGAGAAGTATATTGATTGACAATGAAGAAGGTCAAGCTATGAAGAGGCAGATTATAATAATTTCGGCGATGCTAACGGGTTTCTGTTTTTTGGTGGTATTATCCGGGCAGACTTGGGGAAGAATGCTGGATAAAATCGTTGCGGTGGTAAATGATGATATTATCCTTTCCTCCGAATTGATGGAGGCGATGCAAACAAATTCCTGGATGTCCGGTTTAGACGATAACAAAACGATGTGGAACTCTGAAAAAGAAAGGGAATTGGCAGTGATTGAGACCATCAATCAAATTATTAATACGAAGCTGATGGAGCAGGAAGCAAAAAGGCTGGGAATTGATATCAGCGATAAAGAAGTGGATAGAGCAACCAAAAGAATTCTGGAGAGCAACTCGTTAACCAGAGAACGATTGCTGATCGCCCTTGCCAAGGAAGGAGTTACTTTTAAAAAATATCAGGAACAGATAAGAGATGACATTAGAAGGTCAACTTTGATCAGCGAAGAAATTAATTCCAAGATCAAGATTTCTGATCAAGATGTAAAAAAATATTACGAAAATGATTTGCGCACCCATCAGGACTATGATGAATTTAATGTGCAACAGATTTTTCTCGGCGTGCCGCCTGATGCCGGCGGTGACCATGTGGAAAAAATCAGGCAAAGGATGGAGGCAATTTTATCTGAAATCAGGGAAGGGAAGAGTTTTGAATCTCTTGCAATAAAATACTCTGAAGGTCCTTCCTCAAGAGAGGGGGGTCATTTGGGATTTGTAAGGGTAGACCAGATGGTCACCTCCCTGGAAGAATCAATTCTGGCTCTCAAGCCGCAATCAGTTTCCGAGGTCGTCCGTTCTCCCGTGGGATTTCACATATTGAAACTTTTGGGAAAAAGAGCAATCAAGGGCAAAACCCTGGAAGGGGTTCAGGAAGGTATCCGTGACAATCTGTTCAGGAGCAGGACCCAAGAGAAGCTGAAGGAATGGTTGATGGAACTTCGGGATCAAGCATATATCGAACTTAAGTTGTAGCTGGAATGCAATTTTGTTAAGGTTAACGGTTGGCTTATTTGCACTCTTCACATTTTGTACCCGGAATTCAGAAGTCAATAAGTTGTCGGGGCCTGTGCTTCTTCTTTCTATTATGAATTCCGGCTCCTGGATTCTGAGTAGTTATGTATTCTCAAAGGCATCCTTGAATTTGCTTAAGCGAATTGTCTCCCCTCAATATCTAAAAAACGTTCAATCTTCATCGCTCTTAAGTCTTGAACCGTCAATTAGAGCTTTGAATCTGAGAAAACACGACGGAATAAGGCAATCCGTCATAAATCTGCAGGAGAAACAATGATTCTTCCTCCCGTGATTGGAATAACCATGGGTGATCCGGCGGGAATCGGGCCCGAGATTATCGTCAAGGCCCTCCGGGAAAAGAACACCTACAAAATCTGTCGTCCCGTGGTGATCGGGGATGAGGGAGTAATAGCCAGAGCTGTCGATGAATTAAAATCCACTCTGACCCTCCGGGTGGTAAGGGGGGGGATAAAGGGGGAGAAATTCGAATTCGGCAGTATAACCATCCTCGATAAGGGGAAAATCGATATTCCCCCGCTATCCTACGGGTGTCCAAATTATGAGTCATCAGTAGTCATGGCAGAATCTATTAAGGAAGCGGTAAAACTTTCACTTACAGGTGAGATTGATGCATTTACTACTGCTCCGATCAACAAAGAAGCATTGAGACGGTCGGGAAATCCTTACCCCGGCCATACGGAGCTTATCGCAAAACTCGCCAATGCAAATAATCCGGTAATGATGCTGGCAGGGGACAAACTTAAGGTTGTCCTGGTGACTACACACTGTTCTTTAAAAAATGTGGCTGATCTCATCACCACCCGGAAAATTTTCATCACCATCAAAACAGCTGATGATTTCCTCAAGCGATACCTGGGGATAGAT
>DAOWNY010000043.1 GCA_030642325.1 Deltaproteobacteria bacterium | reverse complement strand
GTAAAGGAGCACAATTTAAACGAGTTTCTTATCTATGATCAGCATATGCGCTACAGTTTTTTGGATCACCTCCTTGATCAAAAAGTAACCATTGACGATTTTTACCGTAACCGATACCGGGATCCGGGGCGGGTTGCCAAGGGAGGTTATCAGGTTAAGGAGGTTAAGGAAGGAGAACTTTCTTTGGAAAGAAGGGAGGTGGTAAACGATCTCCCGTTAATCGTAAAAAAAACCTTCGTGCTTACGGAAGATCCCCCGCTTATTAAGGCGAGCTACGCCCTCTCTTGCTCTTTTCCATGCATTTTCGCCACGGAACTCAATTTTAATTTAATGTCAAAGGATGATCCGGAGAGATTTGTCCTTATTAAAGATAAAAGATTCAGGGCAGGCGCATTTGAAGAGATAAAAGATGTGGAAGAAGTAATGATTGTTGACCAAAGAATGGACTGGCAAATAAAGATGGTTCTGGATTTACCCATGACTTTATGGTTTTTTCCCATTGAGACGGTGAACTTTTCCGAAGAAGGAGCAGAACGTTCTTATCAAGGCACTTCGCTGGTTTTTCTGAGACTGGTGGAAAGAGAAGAAAAACACTCTTTTTGTTTGTATCTAACCCCTTAGCTATGTTGCCGGCTTGACAAAACAGGACTTATTTTGTGCAAAATATTTTTCGACAATTCTAATTTTGTCTAACGGCAACCTTTCAACTTCCCGCCTTCGGCGGATCAGACCGTTGAGCTTACGGATTCTTTTTTTGAAATTATTTATAAAAAACCTTGACCCACGGTCGAAATTTTACGTCTTTATTTTTCAAAGATCCACTGCATTGAATTCATATTTTTTAGAATTTTAATCTCAGTTCTGGTAACCGCTCACGGGTCGGGAAGGCTTTTTAAAAATGTTTCCATGGTACAAAATTTTAATACGATCTCCAGAGTAAAATAATTTTTAAAAATGTAAAAAATGATGATTAATCGGAGTTTTTTTTAAGTGGGGGCAGGCGGCATGGACAAACAAGTTTTGTCCATGATGAAATTTACCCCCGGTCCCCGCCCCAGTGAACGGCTATCAGCTTTGATCGCATGATTCGGCGGGATCAATTATTCGGAAGGAGGCTTTTTGTGCGCATAAGAGAGTTTACGGTGGTACCCAATCTGCCGGAAAGGATTAAGCACTTGCAGGAACTGGCTATGAACATGTGGTTTTCCTGGAACTGGGAGGCGAAACAGCCTTTTATCCGCCTTGATCCCGAATTCTGGGAAAAATCCAATCAAAACCCGGTATTGATGCTGGGTAGTCTGTCCCAGGCTCAGCTGAATAAAGCAAGTAACGACGAGGGTTTTACCAGCTACCTTGACCGGGTCTACCAGCATTTTCGCGAATACATTGCTACCCCCGCATGGTTCGATAAATTTTATGGTGAGGAAAAAGACTTTCTGGCAGCATATTTTTCCTGTGAATATGGCATTGATGAGGGACTTCCCATATATTCGGGGGGTTTGGGAATCCTGGCCGGTGATCATCTAAAATCAGCAAGTGATTTAAATGTTCCTCTGGTGGGGGTGGGTCTTCTTTATCGAAAAGGTTATTTCCAGCAATGCCTCAACTTTGATGGCTGGCAGCAGGAGTCATATCCGGAAAACGATTGGCTGAACATGCCTGTTACCATTGAATGCGATGAGAAGGGAATGCCGATTTTGGTCTGGGTTGAATTGGCAGGGGAGAGGGTTTGGATTAAGACCTGGCGGGTTCGGATCGGACGTATTTCCCTCTACCTTCTCGATACCAATCTTCACGAAAATTCTCCCAAGAACCGCGAGATAACCGGCCAGCTTTACGGGGGAGACCGGGATATGAGGATTCGTCAGGAGATGATCCTGGGATTGGGTGGGGTCAGGGCATTGAAGGCGCTCGACATAAAACCCACTGTCTACCACATGAATGAGGGACATTCAGCTTTTCTGGCCCTGGAAAGGGTTCGAAGTCTGATGGAAGAAAAAAATTTAAAATACACCGAAGCTCGAGAGCTAATCTGGGCATCGAATGTTTTTACTACCCATACTCCGGTTCTTGCCGGTAACGAATACTTTGATCTTCCTCTGATTGAAAAGTATTTCCATGACTTTTCCGATGAATTGGGAATTAGCTGGGAAAAATTTTTGGCCCTCGGCCAGGAAGAGCCGGGAAAATCCACCAGCTTTTGCATGACTGTCCTGGCTTTAAGATTGTCGGCTTTTTGTAACGGAGTGAGTAAATTGCACGGTGAGACCTCCCGGTCTATGTGGAGCAAGTTATGGCCCGGACTACCGGAGGATGAGATTCCCATTACCAGCATTACCAACGGGATTCATACCCGCTCCTGGTTAAGCCACGACATGGTTGATCTTTTAGAGCGGTACATAGCCCCTTATTTTAGTGAACGCCCCGTGTATGACAAAATCTGGGATAGAATCAGACAACTGCCTGATAGCGAACTGTGGCGGGTTCACCAGAACCGGAGGGAAAGGTTAGTCACTTTTGCCCGCAAAAGGCTTGTTATGCAGCTTCAACGCTTGGGAGTCAACCCATCGGCATTGCAGGAAGCAGGAGAAGTTCTTAATTCTGCAACATTGACCATAGGATTTGCCCGTCGTTTCGCCAATTACAAAAGATCCACCCTTATTTTGAGAGATCTGGAACGTCTGATTAAAATATTGACTGATCCCGAACGGCCGGTTCAGATTATTTTTACGGGTAAGGCCCATCCCCAGGACAATGGGGGGAAGGAGCTGATTAAAGCCATTACCCATTTTGCCAAACAACCACTGGTAAGAAATCACGTGGTTTTTCTGGAAGATTACGACATGAATGTTGCAAGTTACCTGGTCCAGGGGGTAGATGTCTGGTTAAATACACCCCTAAGGCCGCTGGAGGCTTCGGGCACCAGTGGGATGAAAGCAGCCGCCAACGGAGTTTTGAATTTGAGTATTCTGGACGGATGGTGGTGCGAAGGATACCGCCCCGATACCGGGTGGGCGATTGGAAGCGGTATGATATCTTCAGACGAGGAAGAATTGGCGGCTATTGAAAGCAAGGCCCTTTATCGTCTGCTGGAGAATGAAGTGGTACCATTATTTTATAGCCGGGACAGGAACAACTTACCACGGCAATGGATTGAAATGATGAAGTATTCAATCAGAGAATTGGGGGTATATTTCTCTTCCCACCGCATGTTATCGGATTATACGGAAGGAAGCTACCTTCCGGCTCATCGTGTTGGCGATAAGCTTTTGGCGAATCATTGTGCGGCGGCAAAGGAACAGGCCGGACGGAGAAAAAGAATAGAGGCTTGCTGGCCCCGGGTCTCTGTTTGCGCCGATCAAATCGAGATGGAAAGGGAGATAAAAAGTGGAGAAACTATGCCCGTCGGCGCCCGGGTTAGTCTTGATTCTTTGGCTCCCGACGATGTCTCCGTAGAAGTGTTATACGGGATACTTGACTCCCTGGGGAAGATTAATCAGGCAAAAATAATCCCAATGAAGATGGAAAGAAAAGAGGGCAAACACTATATTTACAGAGTTGACATTTCATGTTCACTTAGCGGGCGTTACGGTTTTGCACTAAGGGTTATCCCTCACTATCCTTATCTTGTCCATTCCTTCACCCCCCTGTTGATCGCCTGGGAGGAGTAGTCGAGTATGGCAAAACGGCCGGGGGTAAATTTTTTTTAAAACAATACCCCTGGCCAAGGGCCTGTCCGCAAATAACTGTTTCACCCCTCCTTTTTCAGTAGAATGAATACGCGGATCAATGTGAAGATTCAAAATGACTTGAAAAAAATATTATAGAGTTTGTTTCGTAATATCGTAGCGGACTTTTCTGGTCTAGCGCATAAACCGGATGAACTCCGCATCCGTTTTGCTTGCTGACCTTGAACCGTGAACATTGGAACTTTGAACCTGCATAGTTACAAATTCATTTTACTAAAAGCCATACTATGGGGTCTGAAAAGCCTCCATCTGATCCGGTTTTACAACCGGGCCATAAGTTTTTTTGAGGGCCAGAAGACCGACTTTCTGTTCTTTTAACACTTCAAACAGACGAACCGGGATATTGGTTTCCTTGCCATAGGCTTCCAGTTGAAGTTCAATCCGGGCGACTATGTTATCTATATATAAAGAAAACTGTTTTTCATACAGTTCTTTTGTATAATCCTTGTTGATCAGGGTTTTAAAAAGTTTATGCAAATCATCATATTTTGGCAATAACCCGATGGGTGTTTTGATTGCAGCCACCTCATTATGAGATCTTCTTTCCAACCAGGACAGCCAGACCTTGACATCTCTCTTTTCCCCTAAAAGTTTTTTGGAATTACCTCCCCTGGCTTCATCGGTAAGAAAGTAGTTAAGTCCTGCCATAATAGGTCTTTTAGCATCATCAATCTGATCACTGCCGAAAAATTTAAACTGCGCATCCATATAATCAGCCAAAGCTCCCGGAATAAAAGGAGCATTGGCCCAGGGAGCCCTTTTTACACCGGTGGCACCTACCTCTGTGGCAGTGGCGGCAGATACAATGCAGGCCCCGATTACCACTCCATAATCGATATTTTCGGCAACCCAGACCGGTGGCATGGTGTCACTGTCACGACCGCTGTAAGTAATGATCCTGGTTTCAACTCCGGCCGGGTCTTCGGCTTTTTCAGAATAGTTGGCCAGCGCCGTGGAAGCTAAGGTGCACCGGGCATTAGGGTGGGAGATGGGTATTTCCTTGCCGTTTTCATCTTTCATCCCCTTTCCCCAAACACCCTGAAAATTTTTGCCTTTTAGGGGCTGTGCCTCTCCATTCCCCGTCCAATGAGGTGTACCGTTTTCATCAATCAGGACATTGGACCATATTACTTCCGTTCCCGGTTTGCGGAGCAGTTGCATAAGATTTCGATCACCATCCCAGTTTACATCCTCTACAATGCCAAAAATTCCGCACTCCGGATTGATGGAACGAACAGTGCCGTCTTCGGCAATCCACATCTGGGCCAAATCGTCACCCACAAAATGCCCTCCGGCCATGGCTGTGGTAGTTTTTCCGCAGCCGCTGGGAGCTGCCCCGGCCATCCAGACAACCCTTTTGTCAGGGCCGTCAATACCGGTAATAAACATATGTTCCGCCAGTTGCCGGCCGTGTTTCTCATACACTGCCAGATCCACTGAAAAACGATGATTACCTTTTTTTAACAATAAGGTATTGCCGGCATATGTACAATTAAAACTATACGTGGTACGGTGGCTGCGACACATAAAGACTCTGGCGTTGGGCAGATCTTCCGGGCGGTTTAAGCCTTCGCTGTGAATATTGGTATAAAAATAGCCCAGACGCTCTACCTCTTTTTCGAAATCAGCAAATTCATTGCGGTATAATATTTCCGCGCTGTGTGAGACATAGGCGGAACTGGTAATTTCAATAGCCGGGTTGGATGCCGGCGCACCCACCGGGCCCCGCATGTAGAGCCCCACAATCATGGTTTTACCTTTCATTATACCGCTCATTATTTGGCGCACTTCAATAAGGGCCTTATTCCGGAGCATTTTATTTGCCAGGGAGCTGATCGCCTCTCCCTCGTTAACTATGTAAAAGGTGCGATCAGTAATCCGACCCTGTTCATCTTTGAGGTCATAGTGAATGGTATGGTTTTTCAATGAAAGGCCGGCCTCTTCACCGTTTTTCAGACAAAGGTCCCGGATATATTGTTTGTCCTGCTTGGAACCGGTGTTGATAAATACCTTGTCCGGTTGACATACCGTAATGGCATTGGCAATTTTCAGAAGAACCTCAGGATTGTGAAGGCATTTAATCCGGTCCAGATTTTGCCGGTCAAGTCTGTCGGAAAATATTTTATTGGCGGCTGTAATGTCTTGAATGTTTCCGATTTTCAAAATGATATCTATTACTTTTGTCTGATCAATCATTAGATCTTCCTCGATTTTTTTCCGTCTATTTTTTTGCGAACAAAGAGGCGACGCCCTTAATAAACTAACATATTTACTCGATCAAATAATAATTCTTATTTTTCGCAATTGCCTCTCCCCTTTCTACTGCGAATCCAACCCCCGGAACACTCATTTCCAGGTGCTCGGCCAAATCCGTCAGGGAAATGCCCAGTTCCCTGACAGCCCAATCGCAAAGTAAACTCCGGGGCTTCACCTATTTGTTGCTGTCTGCCCTTTGAAAAAACTTCACCCTGTTCAATGGTGTATATTTCGGCCACTCTTCCCCGATCCGATTCAGGTCATAACCCAACCGTTTTAACTCCTCCTGCCGGGGCCTCTTTTTCCTTTCCAGCAATGCACTATGCCCACAATAGGGATATTTGTTCAATGTCTCAAGACGCGATGCCCGGCCTGATGGGATTTAAGGTGAATATAACGAACCAGCTCTTTAAAATACATATCTTCCAGGCACACGATAGATTTGTACCGGTTCCGAAAAAGTTGACCCCGGCGATTGTGACGGCGATTAAAACAGATGACATATCCTGTGAGCAATTTTTTCATTAATGTGGCTAAAGGGACTTTGCCGGTTCGAAATAGAAAATGGGCAAGTTCAGGAATGAGCGCCCATGCATAACAACTGGTTTGCGTTTTGGGCAGTAGTATTGGCAGGCGATCAAGAAAATCCTCGCGATTCTTATTGTCCCTGAATATTTTTTGACGCTCTATTGCCCGGATCATGATGTGATGTAATATCAGGGGCGTCAATTCGGGCTGATCTTAGGAGGAAATAGTTTATAGCATTTTTCTTTTCTTATTGTCAATTTAATTATTTAAGAGCGTCCCATAAGACAGCATGGAAGTATCCTTGAGATTATTACTTTCTGTCTTCCATGATTTGACAAAGCAGTCAAGGAAGCATATCCGGATCCGGGGCTTCATAATGTCCGATAATCATGAAAAGACGTTGGATATAAGCTTCAGGCAACCTGTTTTTTATAAAGGAGTGTCCCCTTCCTTTGTAATCATTCGGAATTTCTATATCCGGTGTATAAATTTTTTACAAGACCCCAAATAAAATTAGGGCCTTTTTTTTTGAATATGAGGTGGTTGCTTTATTTACAAAAAATTCGGGAAGGTTGATAGTTTATATTAAAAAAAGGCTATAAAAAACAGGTTATCCGAGGTAAAGCGAAGATGCAAAGAAAAAAAAAGATAGGGGTTGTAATTGCCGACAATCATCGTCTTTATCAAAAAAAGATCAAAGAGGTAATCGCCAGTCAAGAGAGGGACATACAAGTCTTGGCCGAATTAAATGATGAATTAAATATCGTGGACACTATCGGACAAGTTAAGCCGGATCTCCTGATTCTCGACATGGATTCGTTGATTGGGTATGGGGTGCAAACGATCAAGTCGTTAAGGAAACAATACAAACAACTTCGTGTATTGGTTTTGAAAGATGACCTGGATCCTGCTTACTGGGAAATAGCTTATCTGGCCGGGGCCAGTGGAGTATTAAATAAGGATAAAATTGTTTACGACTTAGGAACATTTATTGAGACAATTTTCGACACTTGAGACTAACATGGATGTTACCACCGGTCTAAAATTACCCATTTATCCGCGGGTTAGAATTTTTATTGTATAATTTTTCCATTATTCCAAAAAGAAGGAAAAGATTTAATTATTTACTTTCTATTCCCTTTTGTTCTATAATTCACTTTATTTAACTACTTAAGGAGCCGGTAGCTGGAATTCAGCCTGCCTGTGCCAGCACATGCAGGCTGAATTCTAAGTAGTTGCCATTTCATTTTTCTAATTAATTTTATTTGTTCTCTAGTGCTCATCATCGATGAACTGGGCTTTTTGGCTGTTGATACGCAAGGGGCTGAACTCTTCTTTCAGGTCATCTCTAGTCGGAATGGATGTGGCTCCATCTTGGTAGTCACCAACGGGCCCCCAATGTTAGGATGCTATCCTGATCAACGCCGATATCCTTGCATCTGTCACCATTGATCCCATGATTCATCGTGGAGTGCTGGTACAAATCAAAGGAGATGGCTATCGAGTAAAAACAAACACCAACAATATCCAACAATTGACCACACTCTTTATCATGTTGGAGGCCGTGCTAAGAAGCCCTGTTTTTTTCTCACCTTCAGCTGCTCCCTACATTACTGCCTTCTACCCCACTTTTATACCAAAGGGGGGATCTACGCTGGTGATAAAGGTGGAAAAAATGACTGGTGGTAACATCGAAAGTCTATTTTTCCTTTAGCCAATAGATCAGTCTATTATAAAGGAGATAAGAGGGTGTTTGTTTTTAAAGAAACATGTAATCCCCATTTTTTTTAAAGTCAAAACCCCCACACTCTCGATTGAAAGGAAGAGCGTAGATGTTTTATTCAACTAAATCCAAACTCATAGCAAGCTTCCTGGCAGTTTCTTTGCTGGTGGGGGCCGTTTCCCTTTTTATCGGCAGCCAGCTTCTTTACCAAGCGGTACTTAATGAGGCTACAAACCGGATCAGGTTGGACTTGAATGCCGCCCAAGAGATATACCGGACCCGGATTAAAAATATTCGAGTTTCTCTCAACATTACCACCCTGGGATTTGGATTCCGCTCGGCCCTTAAGAAACGCAATGCCCGCGAACTCGCCGACCGGCTCAATCGTTTAGCCCATCACGTTAAGCTGGATTTTGCCGGTATTGTCACCCGGGATGGGTTTACACTCTGCCGAATTGGACCCAATACCATCCCGCCGGAAAAATTCCGGCCAGCGGAGAACCCCATTGTAAATTTAGCACGCAAGGAGGGTGATTCCATATCGGGAACTGTCGTCTTGAGCAATGATTTTCTTGCTGCCGAGAATCCCGAGCTCGCCGGCCGGGCCAGAATAAAAATTATTCCCACTTTGCATGCAGCCGTTATAGATAAAAAGGGGGAGACAGCGGGGATGTCAATCGCAGCCGCCATTCCTATTTTTGAAGGGGAAAGCCTGTTGGGTGTTCTTTATGGAGGGGTTCTTTTAAGCCGCAACAAAGAGATAGTTGACATAGCGAGGGATGCTGTTTTTCAAGAAGAAACCTACCGAGGCCGGGATCTGGGAACAGCTACTATATTTCTCGATGACTTGCGTATTTCCACGAATGTCCTTACTCCGGAGGGAAAACGGGCGATCGGAACCAGGGCTTCTAAAGAAGTAAAAAGGCGCGTCCTCACCGAGGGAAGGAAGTGGACAGGTCGGGCTTTTGTGGTAAGCGACTGGTATATCACGGCCTATGAACCCATTGAGGACATTTTTGGGGAAAGGGTGGGAATGCTTTATGTGGGGGTTTTGGAGGCAAAGTACACCGACATACGTAAGAAGACCCTTTTAATTCTTATCCTGATAACGGTGGTGGGGATGGTTTTGGCGGCGGGGCTGGGATACGGCCTGGCCAATAAGATTATGAGCCCGATCAATCAGCTGATCAAAGCCAGCCATCAGGTTTCCGAAAGTAATCTCTCCCCGGAGATCGGGCCGATTTCAGAGGGGGAGATCGGGGTATTGCAAGGGACCTTCATGGAAATGCTTGCATTTTTCAGAAAGCGTGAACAACGCCATCAATCAGAGACCGAAAATAAACTGTTACAATGTGAAAAAGCGGCCAACATCGGGAGAATGGCCGCAGGTATCGCTCACGAGATCAATAACCCTTTAACCGGCATTTTGACTTTTACTCACATGCTCCTTCGACGAAAAGATCTGGGAAATGATGTCCGGTCGGATCTCCAGGTAGTAGCCGAGTCCACTGAACGGGTGAGAAAAATTGTTAAGGGTCTACTGGATTTTTCCAGACAAACCAGGCTTGATCGAGAGTCAACTGAAATAAACCGACTTATCCGTTCCACAATTTCTTTAATTGAAAATCAGGCACTGATAAAGGGAGTAAAGATAGAGTTTAACCCGGGAGAGAATTTACCTATACTTACCCTGGATCGCAACCAGTTTCAGAGCGTTTTATTGAATATAATTTTAAACGCTCTTGATGCTACCGAACCGGGAGACAACATTACCGTGTCCACCATCATTGCTTTATTGGCAAGCAATGATGATAAAAAGGGTATTGAGATTGTCATCACTGATACCGGGTCCGGGATTTCATCGGATAACCTGGAGAAATTATTCGATCCCTTTTTCACTACAAAAAAGGTGGGTCAGGGCACCGGGCTTGGTTTGGCAGTTTCTCTGGGGATAGTTCAGAAACATGGGGGAAAAATTGTGGTCCAGAGTGAGGTAGGGAAGGGCAGCACCTTTTCTATATGGATGCCGATAGAAGGGCAGGCCGATAAAGATGAAGATACTGGCGGTAGATGACGAGAAAATTGTGCTTGATTGTTGTAAGCGGGTGCTTGAGGCAGAAGGTTTTGAGGTATTTCTTGCAACCTCAGTGGAGCAGGCCAAAAAGGCAATAGAGGGTGAGAAATTCTCTCTTTTCCTGATTGACATCAAGATGCCGGGACTTGACGGTATGCATCTTATGCGAGAGGTTAAGAAAAGATGTATGGATATTCCCGTGATAATAATGAGCGGATATCATACCAATGAAGCAATTGAGGAAATTGCCAAGTGGGGAGACGCTATACTTATCCCTAAACCATTCACACCTGACGAACTCCTT
>DAOWNY010000019.1 GCA_030642325.1 Deltaproteobacteria bacterium | reverse complement strand
GGGGATTGACGGAATCTTGTCCCCATCGGGAATAGATTGTAAGCAACGACATTATAATCCGATAAAAATTATATTTGTTCTTCGAACGGCAGCAATGCCACTATGGTAGCGCCCCACTGCCCCCGGCCTTCTCCTGCCAATTGGAATCCAGCTACCTCCGGCAGCCTGCTCAGAATGGAATGAACCGTACGCCGCAATTGCCCCGTGCCTTTTCCGTGAATGATGAGCACCTGCAAAATTCCCCGTTCCCGGCAGGCAGCCAGGTAATCGGGCACAAGCTCTTTCACGTCACCCGGGCAAAAGGTATGCAGATCCAATGTGCCATCGATTGGTAATTCAAAATTATCGAATTCATCCATTTCAGACTTAATTAATATATGTAATAGCTGTTGAGTTCGCTCTACAAACAACGGTTATTTATTATTAATTTCAACAAGGCAATCGACAACTCATTGCAAAAATATCAGTTCTCACGGAGCTATTCACTACATCCAAGCCTTAAATATTCCCTTCTTACTATCCACGCTTTCCTTGGGAATGAATTCTTTAATGAAGTGCTGAGAATGATAAATTGTAACTGCTTTTTCTATGATCAGGATGATCCCGAACATGGCAAGCGCAATAATGCTGCCCTCAACCCCCCTGATTGACTCAATGAATGTTACCACAATAAAGAGGATAATTGCAAATTCTGTAAGGGCATCACTGGCCCCAAGAAGCGGATGCCGGGTATAAAAATATCCCCCACCCGGGTAAATGATCGATATTCTTCCGGCCTCGGTCCTGTCTTTAAATGTAAGGTGACACACGGGACAGCTGTATTTATTTTTGATGAGCTCCCCTGTGCAACGGGGGCAGAGGTGGGTTCTGCCACCTTCCTTGCTCCCTTCGCCTTCAAGCGATACAGTTTTCATCAATGCATTAATTTTCTTTTTTTCTTTCCTTGCTATTAGAGGAAAAACTTCTTTGTCTCCATTTTTATATCGGATAACCAGTTTTCCCCGCTTGACAACAACACTTTGACAATCAGCATAAAAAATCCGGGCTATCGAATTTCTGTATGAATAATTCCATTTGGTCGGGATATGTAAGATCCGCTCGTTGGTGAACAAAATCAAGCAACGCTTAAGATAGACAGCAACCAATCCAGCCAAACATTGTTCCGGAAAAGACGTGGGAGAGCACCCGGTTGTTACTAAATTGATTTTTTCGTTTTCCCTTAAAAAGGGTTTAATGAAAGAGATTTTTTCAATAAATTTTGTTTGCCGTTTTTCAATTTTTTTCTTATAAATACTATTTTGATTGGAAAATAGAATAGCACAGTTCCTCGGGGGATCGAAAAAGTTTTTTGCGGTCGTATTATTATTCTGCCCACTCACTGCAGTTTTCATTTATAACACCCCCATTTTGATGCATTATTGATGATACCCAAAAGATTCGTTAATCGATTGACGGCAATCCTGCCAAATTAATCAACACCATTAGTCCTACAGCGATAGTTAGATTTTAATGCACCATAATGTAGTTATGATGCGGCCTACCTTACGATTACATATTGTATCAAATTTGTTAAGTTACGTTGTAGGGTTAGTTTGAGTATTAATGTCATTAACTTAAGAAAAATGGATACTTTTTGTTAAAATTCATTAAGTTAACGGGATACTGTGCCGAATATAATCTGCGTTTAAAATATTAATTTTAGCATCTTGAATTGCTTTATAAATTAGTACTCATTTAACCAAAAAAAATGACCTTTTTATCCGGGGATTTAATCATAACGGTTGCTATGGACGATTGGTTATTACTCGTTAACAACTTCGAAAAAAAGGATTAAAGGTTTATCAAACTTTGCCGATAATTAATATACAACAAGCAACATCATCCCTATCCTTATTTGTCGATAAAGATGAATTGCCATCGGTTAAAAAACATGACATGAGGAAATAGTACCTAACGGGGGTTTACCGGAGAGGCAAGATGATTTCGGCTATTCAAAGCAGTTTATCGGCCCTTCAGGCCTTTGGAAAAAAGATGGGAATAACGGCCAATAACGTGGCCAACGTTGGTAGCGAAGGATTTAAAAAAAGTATGGCGATTTTTACCGAGGGTTCCGGGGGAGGAGTGTTGGTAGAGACCCGGCGGGTGGAAACTCCCGGTCAAAAAATTGTTGTGGAAGAATCCGGCAAGCTGGTCGAAAAAGAACTTTCCAATGTGGATTTAACCGAAGAAATTCCACAGTCTTTAGTTGTCAATAGAATGTATCAAGCCAACTTAAAAGTTTTAAGGGCGGGAGACGAATTAGCAGGAATTCTTATGGACACCATGAAATGAGTCTCTCGCCTTTCTCAAATTCTCCTCAATCATAGCAATACCGGTCCGGTCTATTACAGGTTTCCGGGAGCGTTTTCCAATTCCTGCCCTAAAGTTCCTTTCCCGATTGATTTGGCAATATAAATTTTTTTGCTGACCCACTTTTTATCTTAAAAATTTTTGACAGAAATTCCATTGTTGGATTCGCAACGAAATAGATTTACAATCTCACTGAGTTATCAACAAATGATAAAAATCTATATTTTTTACAGCACAATATGTAGTAGTGCATTTTCATTTTAAACACAATGTTCTAATATATTGATATTATTGTTCTTTTATGATGCCTAATCTTTATGCATTCTAGTATTTTTCAATTATATTGACTAGTTCCAAGTTCCTTTAACGAAAGTTATCAACAGAATATCAACAATAGTTTTGCACACTATTTTTCAAGCTCCCCGGTTTTGCCTGCCAACTCAATGGCATCTCCAAGATCGAGAGAACCGTCGTAGATCGCTCTTCCTACGATTATTCCCATGATGCCGTATTTCTCAATCTTTAAAAGATTTTTTATGCTGTCCGTATCCACCACCCCTCCCGAGGCAATGACGGGAATGTTGATTGACCGTGCCAGGTCTGTAATGCTTTCAATGTTCGGCCCGGTTAACATGCCGTCCCGTTTGATATCGGTAAAGACAATAGCTGAAACTCCGTATCCTTCAAATTTTTTCGCCAAATCGGAAGCGGTTTCCCGGGTGATTTCTCCCCACCCTTCAACGGCAACCATTCCATCGCGGGCATCAATTCCCACGACTATTCTGCCGGAATATCGACGACAGGCCTCTTTTACCAGATTGGAATTACGGTGGGCTGCTGTCCCTAAAATAACCCGTTCAATCCCCAAATTTAGGTAATTATCTATGGTATCCCAATCTCTAATCCCTCCTCCCAGTTGGACAGGGATGCTTATTGACTTTAAAATATTGGTGATTGCCTTTTCATTCACCGGCTTTCCCTTAAAGGCGCCATCAAGATCCACCACATGGAGAAACTCTGCTCCCATTGCCTCCCATTTTTTTGCTGTCTTGCCGGGATCATCGGAAAAAATGGTAACTTTTTCCATTTTGCCCTGGAGAAGACGAACGCATTCCCCCCCCTTTAGATCTATTGCAGGAATTATTATCATCTCTTCAATTATTGCTTCTAAATCTACAGAACACCTTTGGTAGAAGCAATCCCTCCTTCCCTCCCGGCCGGCATTGTCGCCTCGTCCAAAGCGCGGCCAAATGCCTTGAAGATAGCCTCAATTATGTGATGGGCATTATCCCCATGGATTAAATTAATATGCAAAGTGACTCCGCAGTGGGCAGTGAAGGCTTGAAAAAATTCTTTTACCAATTCCACATCAAATTTGCCCACTTTTTCTTTTGTTAATGGAACTTTATAGACTAAATAGGGCCGATTGCTGATGTCTAAAAATACTGACACCAGGGCCTCATTCATGGGGATGGTCGCCCCTCCGAAACGATTAATCCCGCTTTTATCCCCCAGGGCCTCTTTAAACCCTTGCCCCATACATATCCCGACATCTTCGACGGTATGATGAAAATCTACCTCGGTGTCCCCTCTGGCCTTAATTTCCGTGTCAAAATATCCATGTCGGGCGGTAGACGACAGCATATGATCAAAGAAGGGTATTGAAGTTTTGATATCATAGGTTCCCAAACCATCAATATTTAAGTCCAGTTCAATTTTAGTTTCCAAAGTATCCCTTTTAATCCTGGCCGTTCTTTTCAATCGTGTCCCCTCAATTTATTAAGATTAATCACAACTATTTTAAAAAGCATCGGTACTATATTCAGGCAAGATAGACGTAAAGGTAAAAGGCTAAAGGTAAAAAAAGCGGATAGCCATTTATATCCTTTTGAGTGGAAAATATATAATTATCTGTTGGAAGTAGCTGACTTTTTTCTTCAGTCTATAGTTTTCTACCTAAACACACCGTAGCAGCTACAAGAATCGAATCATTTTTTCCGGCTTTATTCCTTCCCTCAGCGACCCTTCCTCTCTTCACTCCGGTCCGTCCGGGATCATTCCCGGGTATTCCGATTGTTCTTTCTTGCATCTACCTCAATCCTTGCCGAGAACCCTCAATTTTGCCCCTATTAGTTGCTTATGGGTCAGTCTCAGTAAATTCGATAGTTGATGTATCAGGTAATCCTCATGCTTGTCTAATTTACCGTCGGCATAAATAACTATCCATACCATCTCAACAACCTTGATTTTTTCCGTCGTGGAGTAATTTTTGTTGATCAGATTGGTAAAACGCCACAAGTCAACGCTCTCTTTCAATGCCGTGTCTGCTTTGGTCATCAGTTCCGTTGCATATATGTCGGATAATTGAAAATTCCGTCTTAAGATGGAAACAATGTTCTCTTTTTCAATGACACTGAAATTATTGTCGGAATTGGCCATCTCGATGAGAAGGGCACACGTGGCCACTTGAATTTTTTGGGAAAAATCTTTTTTGTTGTCGGAGTCGCAATGATCCGTTAAGCTTTTTCCAAAAATTTTTTTTATTAAATTAATGATAACGCCACTCCTCCTTCTCCATCTATACTTATACTTAAATTGCCCGAACAAAAACTTTTATAACCGATCCGTCTTTACGAAAAGCGGGAACGAACGAGGAAGCAACCCCTATGCTTTCAGAAAAATTGCTTCCATGAGTATCTCTCTCGCAATAGAAACAATGAAAATTTTTCGTCCAAAATATTTTCATCCGCATGCGAAAAGTATTGTCGGTCAATCCTTCCATATCCTGCGATTACGAATGCCCCGGCGAACCCAAAAAATCGGGATAACCCTGTAATCTTTAGAATATTATAGCCAACTGGGGATGTCAAGGAGTTAGCGTTGAAGAAAAAGGCTATGGCAGGCTTATATTTTAACGGGTCAGGGAACCGGGTGATGTGCTTAATTATAGATTTATTTCATAAAATAAGAAAAATTGGGGAAAGCGGGGCAGCATTGCTGTTTTTGTAATCCTTTAATTCTTGACAATTGTGACTGGTTCTGTTAAAAAACTTAAAGAATTATTGCTGCGTTAAGTTAAATTTAGAAAATTTTGATTTTGATTGTTGTCGGCAACTATATCTACCCAAAATTTTACGGAGAAATTTGCCAAGTATTTCAACGGGATATCCTTACGGGATATCCTTAATACAGGATAATGGCGTAAAAAGCCTGATAATTTTTTCTGAAAATTTTAACAGTTTTTTATTTGAATTTGATTTCTATAATATAGATAGAAGGAGATGAAAAGTGCAAAAAATATATCTCTTAACACCCGGACCTACTCCGATTCCACCCAACATTCTCCTCAAGATGGCTGAACCAATCATCCATCATCGTTCCCCACAATACGAGGAGGTCTTCCAGGAGGTTAGAGAAAATCTTTTATATCTTTTTCAGACTAAAAATGAGGTATTGGTCCTGGCTTCTTCCGGGACCGGTGCAATGGAAGGCTCGGTAGCAAGTATATTCTCCCGTGGCGATAGAGTTTTGGTGGTTAACGGCGGTAAGTTTGGACAGAGATGGGAACAAATCTGTTCTACTTACGGACTGGAGGTTATTTCACTCGATGTTACATGGGGAGAAGCAGTGGACCCCTCTTTGATTGAAAAGCACCTCAAAAATGACGGATCAATCAGGGGGGTTTTTACCCAGGCTACCGAGACCTCTACCGGGGTAGTGCACCCAATTAAAGAAATTGCAGAAATAGTTAAAAATTATGAGCAAACCTTGATGGTCGTTGATGCCATCACCGGTATCGGGGTGTTTGATGTCCCCATGGACCAATGGAATCTGGATGTCGTGGTAACAGGATCGCAGAAGGCTTTGATGCTGCCCCCTGGATTGGCTATGGCAAGCGTATCGGACAAGGCCTGGCAGTTTGCAAAAAACTCCGACCTTCCCAAGTATTACTTCAATTTCAGTAAGGAGCTTGCTTCTGCCAAAAAAAATCAGAATAGTTATACGCCGGCCGTATCTTTGATTATCGGCCTTAGAGAAGCACTGAGAATGATTAAGGAAGAAGGGCTTAATAATCTATTTGCCAGGCATGAACGGCTTGCTTCGGCAGCTCGGGCCGGGGTTTTGGCCTTGGGCCTTCCCTTATTTGCCAAGTCACCCAGCAATGCCTTGACTGCGGTAAAGCTTCCTCAGGAAATAGATGGAAAAAAATTGGTAAAGCTTCTGAGAGACAAATATGGTATCACAATTGCCGGGGGGCAGGACCATCTGAAGGGGAAAATAATTCGGATTGCCCACTTGGGCTATATCACCGATTTCGATTTAATTATCGCCCTTTCCGGTTTAGGAATGGCCCTTGGAGATATGGGATATTCGGTTAATTTAGGTGAAGGGGTTAAGGCGGCAACGGAGGTGCTAAATGGGCAGTAAAGTTCTGGTTAGCGATAAACTTCCCCAGCAAGGTATTGATATCCTTAAGGCAGGGGGAATTGATGTAGACTTTCTTCCCACCATCGGGAAAGAAGAGCTTAAGGCGGAAATAAAAAATTACGAAGGGCTGGTCATCAGAAGCCGGACCAAAGTTACTTCCGATGTTATTGAGGCGGCGGAAAACCTTGAAATTATCGGCAGGGCCGGAATCGGGGTTGATAACGTTGACATTCCCTCGGCCAGCAGAAGGGGTATAATTGTTATGAATACCCCCGGGGGAAATGTGATCACCACCGCCGAACACGCCATCTCGTTAATGCTTTCCCTGTCAAGAAAAATCCCCCAGGCAAGTCACTCACTAAAAGAAGGACGGTGGGAAAAATCAAAATTTGTCGGGGTTGAAATTTTTAATAAAACCTTGGGAGTGGTGGGAATGGGCAGAATTGGTTCCATAGTGGCCGATCGGGCACAGGGACTGAGGATGAGAGTTATCGCCTATGATCCTTTCGTCTCTCAAGATATGGCATCCAAAATTGGGGTGGAACTTGTTACCTTTGAGGAACTGCTTGCCCGATCGGATTTCATATCGCTCCATACCCCCATGTCCAAAGAGACGGAGGGGCTTATCAATAGAGAGACCATAGAAAAAATGAAGGATGGTGTCATGATCGTTAACTGCGCCCGGGGTGGCATAGTAAATGACGATGCCCTTTATGAAGGAATTAAATCAGGTAAGGTAAGGGGGGCAGCCCTTGATGTTTATAGAGTAGAGCCTCCTCAGGATCGCAGGCTCATTGAACTGGAGGAAGTGATTTGTACCCCCCACCTAGGGGCCTCTACCGGAGAAGCCCAGTTAAATGTGGCCTTGGCGGTAGCAGAACAGATGGCAGATTATTTTTCGAAAGGGATCGTAAGAAACGGGGTTAATTTTCCTTCGGTAGGCAAAGAGATATTGCAGCAATTACAGCCATACCTTAATTTAGCGGAAAACCTGGGTATTTTTCAGTTACATCTCTTTAAGGGAGGGATTGAGGAAGTTATCGTAGAATATTGCGGGGATATAATTGATTATGACCTCTCATTTATCACTTCCGCACTTCTGAAAGGCATTATGTCTTCAGTCGAGGAAGGGGTTAATTTTATTAATGCTCCCATTCTGGCGGAAGAAAGAGGAATAAAGGTGATTGAGACCAAAAAAAGAGAGTCGGAGGTTTTTATGAGTTTAATAACCTTGAAAACAAAGACCTCTCTTGGTGAAAATTCTATTACCGGCACCCTCTTTGGTAAAAGTGAACCCAGGATTGTCAGGATAAATGAATTCTCGGTGGAAACCGTTCCCAATGGTAACATCCTTGTCATGCTAAACGACGACAAAGCCGGTGTTATCGGAAATATTGGTACCATATTGGGGGATGAGGGGGTAAATATCGGAAGCATGCAGTTTGGCCGCGATAAACCGGGTGGCCGGGCAATTTCAATCCTTCATTTGGATTCCCCCCTGACTCCCGGCGTAATGGAAAAAATAAAGGGTTTGCCTAATATAATCTCCGTCACCCAGATTCAACTTTAATCGTACTGCGAGGGAGATGATTGGTGTCTAATATAGTAGTCGTAGGTACCCAGTGGGGAGATGAGGGTAAGGGTAAAATTATTGACCTTCTTTCCGAATACGCTGATTTGATTGTGAGGTTTCAGGGAGGCAATAACGCCGGCCATACCATGGTCGTTGGCGGGGAAACAATTATTTCTCACCTGCTTCCCTGTGGGATACTTCATCCTGGGAAACTATGCATTATCGGCAACGGCGTAGTCATTGACCCGCAAATATTATTAGAAGAAATTGGGGAAGTAAAAAGGAGGGGTTATTTTTCGGATGAAAATAGCCTTAAAATTAGCAAGCTTGCCCATCTGATAATGCCCTACCACAAAAGAATTGATCTCGGTCGGGAAAAAATTATGGGTGCGAGTAAGATCGGCACTACCGGACGTGGAATCGGCCCCGCTTATGAGGACAAAGTGAACCGGACCGGGGTCAGGCTGCTTGATCTCTTCAACCCCGATATGTTCCGCAAAAAGCTGGAATTGAACCTGCAGGAGAAAAACTTTTATCTTGAAGGTAGGCTGAAAGAAAAGGGGTTTACATTTGACGAAATTTATGATAAATTTATAAATTACGGTAAACAAATTAAGCCTTACACAACTGATATTTCATCAATTATTGACGAAGAGATAAAAAAAGGTAAAAATATCCTTTTTGAAGGAGCCCAGGGAACGCATTTGGATATTGATCATGGAACTTACCCTTATGTCACCTCTTCCAATACCCTTGCCGGAAATGTTTGTTGCGGAGCAGGAATGGGGCCCACCAAGATAGATGCTGTAATCGGAATTACCAAAGCTTACACAACCAGAGTGGGAGAAGGACCATTTCCCACTGAGCTAACCGATGAGGTTGGCAAAAAGCTTCAGGAAAAAGGGGCTGAATTCGGAGCGACTACCGGAAGGCCCCGAAGATGCGGATGGTTTGATGCAGTTCTTTTACGCCATGCCATCCGGGTAAATGGGCTTTCGGGAATAGTGTTAACAAAACTTGATGTGCTGGAAAATCTGGGTAGCATCAAAATTTGCCGGGCATACAGGTTTCGCGGAAAGGAATATTTGCACCTTCCTCCTGATTTGGAAAACATGGATCACTGCGAACCGGTTTACGAAGAAATGGAAGGATGGAAGGATAATATCGGGAATATAAGAAAGTTATCCGATTTGTCCGGCAATGCCCAAAAATATATAAATGAGATTGAAAAATTGACCGGAACAGAAGTTACCATGATTTCCGTAGGAGCAGGCAGGGAAGAAGTGGTTAAGTTGAGAAATCCTTTTGAGTTAAATGCATAAAAAGATGGAGAATCAAAAAAATATCTGCTTAATTTTGGGCCGTTAACTCAGGCGGTAGAGTATCTGCCTTTTAAGCAGAGAGTCGCAGGTTCGAACCCTGCACGGCCCACCAAATTTACGTCCCCATCGTCTAGCCTGGCCCAGGACACCGGCCTTTCACGCCGGTAACAGGGGTTCAAATCCCCTTGGGGACGCCAACAAACATTGCATTCGTTAAACTGACGGCCTGTCTACATACAAGTTTTTACAAAATTGCGTAATTTTTAGTTCGTATTTGTATTTGTGTTGCATTATTGTTTGCATGCAAAACCTAATGCGGATAACAGATCGGCAATATATGCAGACCATTTGTAAACAGGTCTGAAACTGGTGGGTGAAAGGGGGTGAAAATTCATGGAGGTTTTAACCTTAATTATCGCCATAGCTGCCTTGGTATTTTCTGCCTTAGCCTATCAGAAGGCGGGGGGAATGGTTGATTTGAAGGGCCGGGTTGATTCTTTGGGCACGGTTACGGATTCACTAAGAGAAAAATTGGCGGATTCTTTGGATAAATTGGAAAAAATGATTCGTAAAAATCAGGATACGCCAGGAGATGAAGACGGTCGATAGAAGGCGAATCAATTTGCAGCATTTTGTTAAAAGGAGGAAAGTTGCGTGGGGATGAGCAGATATCTATTTACCTCGGAATCGGTAACCGAAGGGCATCCGGATAAGATTGCGGATCAAATTTCGGATGCAGTCCTCGATTCCATAATCAGTCAGGATCCAAAAGGGAGAGTCGCCTGCGAAACTTTAGTTACTACCGGCTTGGTAATGGTAGCCGGGGAGATCACTACCAGCTGTTATGTCGATATACCCCAGATAGTAAGAAGCACAGTTGAGGAAATTGGGTATAATAATTCTTTGATGGGTTTTGATTGTAATACCTGCGCAGTTCTTACTTCCGTTGATAAGCAATCTTCCGATATCGCAATGGGGGTAGACTCTCGCCCTGATAAGGAACAGGGGGCGGGTGATCAGGGCCTGATGTTCGGCTACGCATGCGATGATACCGAAGTGCTGATGCCAATGCCTATCTTTTATGCACATAAGCTTACCAAGAGATTGAGTGAGGTAAGAAAAAACAAACTTCTGGATTTTTTAAGACCAGACGGGAAAAGTCAGGTCACAGTCGAGTATGTCAATAATCAACCGATTAGAGTCGATACAGTGGTTATTGCCGCCCAACACAATCCGCAAGTTAGGGGTACAACCCTTAGAGAAGCCATAATTGAAGAAGTAATTAAAAAAATCGTCCCCGAAAATCTTCTGGATAAAAAAACAAATTACTATATCAATGCAACCGGAAGATTTGTTATTGGTGGGCCCTTGGCAGACTGCGGGCTTACGGGAAGAAAAATTATCTCGGATACCTATGGAGGACAGGGGAGCCACGGAGGAGGATGCTTTTCAGGCAAGGATCCTTCAAAAGTAGATCGGTCCGCATCCTATATGGCCCGGTACATTGCCAAAAATGTGGTGGCGGCAGGTCTGGCAAAAAAATGTGAGATTCAAATCGCTTATTGCATAGGAATATCGGAACCGGTTTCAATCATGGTAAACACTTTCGGGACCGGTATTATCCCCACTGATAAAATATCCCTTATAATCCGAGAAAATTTCGATTTAGTCCCCTCTCAAATGATTCAATACCTTGATCTATATCGGCCTATCTATAAAAAAAGTGCATGTTATGGCCATTTCGGAAGATCAGATCCAAGTTTTACCTGGGAAAATATCGATAAGGCTGATACTTTGAGAAAGGCAGTGGGAGTATAGCAATACTACTAAAGTATTAAAGGAGGTTTTAAAATGGCGTATGGTTTACAGAAAATTGGGGTAGCTTTTACCTTGGTTGCTTTGATGTTTGTATTTTCAGCTTGTTCCAATAAGCAGGTGCCGGTTGATCAAAAAGAGGTGGGGGAAGTTCGCAAAGAAGCTTATGAAAGAGAAGAAGCGGCCAGGCGGGAGGCCAGGGCGAGAGAAGCGGCAATCCGAGAGGAGGAGCTAGCAGAACTTCGGAAGGCTGCTAAAGAAGCGAAAGAAGAAGAGGTTGAGGTCGATCCCACCGACATAATTGTTTATTTCGCTTTTGATAATTATTCTCTTTCGGATGAGGCGATGGAAAAGCTTGCCCAAATTAGTCTTTGGATGTCTACGCACACTGAAACCAAAATTCATATCGAAGGGCATTGCTGCGAGATGGGAACCAATGAATATAATCTCGCTCTTGGAGAAATGCGATCCCTGAGCGCTAAGAAATATTTGATTGCCCTGGGAGTTGATGAATCCAAGATATCTACCATCAGCTACGGCGAGGAAAGACCTCTTGATCCGGGTCATTATGAGGAGGCCAGGGCCAAAAACAGAAGAGATCAATTTGTGATAAATTATCGCTAAAATCGACACACGACACAATAATTATCCTGGGTATATAATTCGGGTGGATGATGTTATCCAAGCGATCAGAACTTATCCCCCCTTTTTTGGTCATGGAGGTTTTGGAGAAGGCCCATGAATTTGAAAAAGCGGGAAAAAATATTATCCATTTGGAGGTGGGAGAACCTGATTTCAGCACACCCGAGTGTGTTGTGGGTGCATGTATCCGGGCAATTAAAGAAGGGGAAACCAATTATACCCATAGCTTGGGATTGCTTGAACTAAGAGAGGCGATCAGCCGGGAATATTTAGAACGCTATGGAGTAACAGTTTCGCCTGATCAGGTAATAGTAACCTCCGGATCTTCGCCGGCAATATTTTTGACCCTCTCTGTTCTGCTCAACCCTCAGGATGAAGTTATCGTTTCCAATCCGTGTTACGCCTGCTACCCTAATTTTATTCGCTTTCTTGATGGTAAACCCATCGAGATTGATGTAAATGAAAATGATGGTTTTCAGTATCATTCCGGTGAAATTGAAAAAAAAATAACCGGAAAAACAATAGCTGTTCTTATAAACTCCCCATCTAATCCTACCGGACACATACTCTCGAAGGAAAGGATGGAAGAAATTGCCGACTTGGGCAGTTACGTGGTATCTGATGAGATTTACCATGCTTTAGTTTATGAAGGCAATGCGCATTCCATTCTTGAATTTACTGATAAAGCCTTTGTTATAAGTGGATTTTCAAAGGCTTACGCAATGACCGGCTGGCGACTGGGATATGCCATTGTTCCACCGGAGTTTATCCGCCCCATGCAGAAAATTCAGCAGAATTTTTTTATTTCTGCTAACTCTTTTGTTCAATGGGCGGGGGTGGTAGCCTTACAAGAGGCAAGGGAAGATGTGAAGAAAATGCGGGACATCTTTGACTCCCGCAGAAAATTTATCATCAAGAGATTGAAGGAAATCGGTTTTGGGATTGCCGTTGATCCCACCGGAGCCTTCTATGTTTTAGCAAATGCCAAAAAATTTACGTTCGATTCATATGGTTTTTCCTCTGATCTTTTATTGCGAGCAGGAGTCGGGGTAACTCCCGGAATCGACTTTGGAAGCAATGGGGAAGGATACCTCCGCTTTTCTTATGCCAATTCGGTTGAAAATATTGCCGAGGGAATGGATCGGATTGAAAAATACCTCACAAAGCAATGAAAATTTATTCCGCCGAGTTTATTAAAAGCGCAGTCAATGCATCCCAATATCCAAGAAACTCTTTACCCGAAGTTTCCTTTGTGGGCAAATCAAACGTGGGTAAATCTTCCTTAATAAACGTTTTAGCAGGAAGAAAGGGTTTAGCCAAAACCAGCTCTACTCCGGGAAGGACTCAATTAATAAATTTTTTCGAGATAAACGCAAATATTTTAATGGTCGATCTTCCGGGATACGGTTACGCCAAGGTCCCTCCGCAAGTTAAAGAGCGTTGGAAGCCGATGGTAGAAGAATATCTTTCAAGCCGAACGAACTTGCGATTAGTGGTGGTTATATTTGATATACGCCGAATTCCATCGGAAGAAGAATATTTAATGGTCAATTGGATCGATGAACTAGGAATTCCTATCCTCATCGTTCTTACTAAGATTGACAAGATTTCCAAAAATTCTCTGCGGCAACAAAAAATTATTTTTAAAAAACTTTTCCGGAATAGAACGGACAATTATGTTACTTTTTCGGCTGTTACCAAAGAAGGAAAGCATTTGATCTGGCAAAAAATGGGTGAGATATTCAAACATCCCCGCTGAATTAATATCCTATCTGCACCAATCAGCTCTGCCCCCTCAAAAGAATACATATCTATAATAACTATGCAGTGTAAATTGAGTAATTTTTCATTTCCGTCACCCCCGCCGTTGTTATTCATATATTTTATCATACAACCCGATGTCATTAATTTAAGAGTTAACCATATGTCATGCCCGTGCAAATGGGAACCCGGAAGTCTTGAAGTCG
>DAOWNY010000027.1 GCA_030642325.1 Deltaproteobacteria bacterium | reverse complement strand
TCGATTGGCTGTTTACCCGCCTTTTTAATCATACCGACCAGTTCTTCGAGGGCCAGTGATTGGGCGGTGGTGGCTCCGGCTGAGTGGGTGATCCTCTCCTCGGTAACTGTTCCGTCTATGTCGTCTACTCCGAATGCGAGTGAAATTTGTGAAACTTTAGGGGTAATCATTATCCAGAACGCCTTAATATGGGGAAAATTATCCAGCATCAACCGGGCGATGGCCAGATTTTTCAGGTCGTCAAAGCCGGTGGTTGCCGGCAGATCGTTCAACCCGGTATTTTGGGGATGGAATGCAAGAGGAATAAAGGCAAGAAATCCTGATGATTCGTCCTGGGCTTCCCGAAGCTTAATCAAATGTTCGACAAGCTCTTCCTTCTTTTCCAGATGTCCATATAACATGGTGGCATTCCCGGGGATTCCCATCCGGTGAGCAGTTATTGCCACCCGTATCCATCCCGCCGGATCCAGTTTATCAGCACACAATTTCTTTCGTATCCTGGGGCTGAAGACTTCCGCTCCTCCACCGGGCAGGGAACCGAGCCCCGCTTCCTTCAGATCTTGCAGGGTATCATCGATAGTTTTCCCCCCTGCCTTTGCAATAAAAGCGATCTCCACAGCGGTAAACGCCTGAATATGAATTTGAGGACGTATAATTTTTATGGTTTCTAGCATTTCCAGATAATAAGAATAGGGAAGGTCCGGGTTCAGCCCCCCCACGATGTGGACTTCAGAGATGGGTTGATCCATGTTTTCCCTAATTTTTTCTCCTATTTCTTCCACCGTCATGCTATAGGCCCCCGGGACTCCCCGGTCCTTAAAAAAGGCGCAGAACTTACACCGGTTGATACAAATATTGGTATAGTTAATATGTTGATTTCGTATGAAGTAGGCCCGGTTGCCGTTTTTTCGTTCCCTTTCTATGTCGGCTAAAAAACCGATGGAAAGGAGATCAGGGGAATTGTACAGCTTAAGTCCATCGTCAAAAGAAAGACGCTCCTCTGCCTGAACTTTCTCGTAAATATCTATCAAGTTATTTTTGACTAATCTATCTTCGATCAACATAGTTTATTTATCCTGAATAAATAAAGCCTGCCATTTTTCATCTACCTTTTTTATTATCGCCTCGGTCATCCGGGCCTCATCCGGCCATGGCCGCAAAAATCCCTCTTCCTTCCATTTTCGGGTGGCATCGACTCCCATTTTGCTGCCCAATCCCGGCAGCGGGGCAGCATGATCGAGATCGTCCAGCGGTCCATTGGTAAAGATGATATCTCTCCTGGGGTCAATGCTGCCAAATACTTTCCAGACCGTTTCCTCCGGGTTCTGGATATCCACTTCCTTGTCAACAACCACGATGACCTTGGCAAACATTAACTGCCCCGACCCCCAAAGAGAGTTGATCACTTTGTTGGCATGGCCGGGATACCTCTTTTCTATAGAAACCAGGAGAAGGTTGTGAAAGACACCTTCGCATGGCAGGTGAATATCAACTATTTCCGGTAATTGTAGCTTTAACAGGGGTAAAAAAATTCGTTCCGTTGCCTTTCCGATGAAGCAGTCTTCCATGGGAGGAGGTCCCACCACGGTCGTGTGATAAACAGGATTATTTTGATGGGTAATGCAGGTAATATGGAAGACGGGAAAATCTTCGGCCGGGGAATAGTATCCGGTGTGATCACCAAAGGGTCCCTCCAGCTTTCTTTCTTTAGGTTTCAGGTATCCTTCCAAAACGATCTGCGAATTTGCCGGGACTTCCAGATCCACGGTAAGGCATTTAACCAGCTCCACCCTCCGTTTTTGCAGAAAGCCCGCCAGTAAGAATTCATCCATGTCATCGGGCAGGGGAGCGGTAGCGGCATAGGTCACTGCCGGAGAGGGTCCGATGGCAACCGCCACTTCCAGCGGACGGTTCAGTTCTTCGGCAATACGGTAATGGTGGGCAGCCCCTTTATGCCGATGCCAGTGCATCCCGGTTGTATCGTCATCAAATACCTGCAACCGATACATTCCAACATTTCGTACCCCCGAAAGGGGATGCCTGGTTATTACTACCGGAAATGTAATGAATTTTCCGCCATCGTTTGGCCAGCATTTTAAGATGGGGAATTTCGCCAGGGAAACATCCGATTCCATCACCACTTCCTGGCATCTGCCCCGGGATACGACTTTGGGAATGATGTCTTTGAGGTCAAGCAGCATGGGAAGCATTTTGGCGGCCTCGGCCCAGTGAGTAGGTATCTTGGGGGGAATCCATTTTGCAATCTCTTTTTCGATCTCATTAAAATCGGAAAATCCCATGACTAAACCGACTCTTTTAAGTGAGCCAAAAAGATTGGTCAGCACCGGCATATCATATCCCTTAATTTTTTCAAACAGAAGTGCCGGCCCCCCTTGCCTGACCGTCCGACTGGTAATTTCGGTTATCTCCAGTTCGGGATCAACTTCCGTTAAAACCCTCTTTAGCTGATCCATTTTTTCTAAAGTTAAAATAATTTCATTCAAATCGGTAGACTTCATAATGTTTTCCGGTTTTGCTTTATGAGCAAAAAAGTGATTCTCATGGCCTGGTTTGATTCCGCCATGCCCTCTTATTGCACCTTGATTTAGTCTGTCTGATCCTTTGTAACTCTATCCAGCCACAGATAGATCTACGCTGATCATCACTGACTTCTGCATAGTTACGATCTATTATTTTTAATCAGGTAGTTTATGCCGGCAATCTGTCAGAATCCACTCTACCGCATCCGGAAGATCCTTGCCCACATAAGCAATTGATTTATCGTTATTATTATCTGCCGTCAATTTTTTTAATTCTTCCTTACCGTATCCGGTGAGCACTAAAATCCCTGTAGCACCCACTCCATTGGCAAGTTCAACGTCAAGTAACTTATCGCCCACCACGTAAGAGGAAGAAAGGTTAATTTTTAAGTTAAAGGCTGCTTTTTCAAGCATTCCCCCCGCTGGTTTCCGGCATTGGCAAATTTTACGATACGGACCGGTTCCAAAGTCGGGATGATGGGGGCAATAATAAATCCCATCCAAGCGGGCACCCTGTGCCCTTAAAAGATCCACCATTTTTTCATGAATTTTACTTAATAGTTGTTCAGTAAGATAACCCCGGGCTACCCCCGACTGATTGGAAACCACTACTGATTTAATTCCGCTCAGGTTGATCTTTTTTATGGCTTCGGCAGATCCCGGTATCAATGTAAATTTGCCGGGGTCATCAAGATAGCCGACTTCTTCATTGATGGTCCCGTCCCGATCCATAAATACGGCAATATTTTTTAAATCCGGATGAATGATCATAGAACCGATAATATTGACTCTTTAAAATCATTAATATTGTTGTCAGCTATCTGCATCCTTATCTCCAGGGCAAATACTGTTAAACCAGGCACCAGGAGATCTCTTCCCAGCTTTACTCCATCCTTTTCAGTGGTAACGATAAAGTCTGTTGATCCGGCCATCTTTTTTATTTTTTCCAGATCTTTCCGGGAATATCGGTAATGGTCGGGGAAAGAAGACATATGTATAACAATTGCCCCCAATTTTTCCAGAATAGAAACAAAGGATTCAGTGTTGGCAATACCGGAAAATGCACAAACCTTTTTCCCCTTAAGATAATTGCCCGCAAACTTTTTTTTACCTCCAACCTCGCGAAGACATGTCGGCTCATAGTCGGCCTCAAAAATAACGGGATCATGCTTAAATTCAGCAATTTTTTTGCTTATGATATTTTTATTTTGGGAACCACCCCCGTTGTTATTTATAAGAAAAATGTCGGCCCGCCGGAGGCCCCTGATGGGCTCTCTCAATATTCCCAGGGGAAGGAGACAATCGTTCCCAAAGCCACGGCCGGTATCAATTAAACAAATATTTAAGTCTCTCTTTAGGCCCAGGTGCTGAAAGCCGTCATCGAGGACCACTACCCCCACTCCCAAATTATCGCAGGCGTAAGTTCCGCCCAGGAAACGATTTTTACTGGTTAAAACAGGGGTTGTCCGCAGCTTTTTGGCCATCAGAAACGGTTCATCTCCCGCCAATTCTTCGTTAAGAAGCAACTTTTTGCCATCTGATACTACATTGACTTTTTTCTTTGCCCTGCCCCGGTAACCACGACTCAGTATTGCCACTCCCTCGCCCGCATCTTGCAGGATGGCCGCCACTAAAAGGCAGGCAGGTGTTTTCCCTGTTCCTCCTACGGTAATGTTACCCAGACTGATTACCTTGCAGGGAAGTTTGTTTGTCTTGAAGATACCGATTTTATATAGAAAGAGTCTCCATTGAACGGCACAGGAATATCCTAAAGATAAGATAAACAGAACCAGGGTTAATAGATTTTTTTTCTTGGGATCGGATTTTTCCATTACCCTTTTGATAAGTTTTTCCAGAACTTTCCCCTAATTTTGGAAATAATTATCTACCGTTTCAGTAATTTCATTCATTTTATTTTCCACTTCCAACCTTTTTTCTTCCAGATACGCAGCATCTTTCCTGTTATCTACATAAATGGGTTCCCCCCAAAGAAAAACCCCCCGGGAGAAAGGAATCGGAAAGAGGAAGGAATCCCAGCTTTTAAGGATTTTTTTTCTCGATGCCCCGAAGCTGATGGGGAGAATAGGGGCTCCGCTTAACCGTGCCAGCTGAATAATTCCGCCTTGAAGCTTCTGCCTTGGCCCTCGAGGGCCATCGGGAGTAATGGCGATGTCATATCCGTTGTTGGCGGCTTTTAGCAGATTGCGCAGGGCGCTGAATCCACCTCTGGTTGTGGAACCTCGAATTGCACCAAACCCCAGCCCTTGTATTGCCCTGGCGATCACATCTCCATCCCCGTGCCGGCTGATTAAGATTTTAATCCCTTTTCCCCGGTAGATATTGGGAATCATAAATAACCTTCCATGCCAAAGGGATAGGATAACATTTTTATTGCTTTCCCAAAAATTTTGGACCCTTTCGGGATGAAGTTCCGTTAAGGTCATGCTGCGGGATATGGTTCGCAATACTAAAATGATCAAGAAAGAAATTATTTCAGAAAATATCTGCCTCTTATACCACCTCATTATCTACCCTATCTTGTTTAGTAACCGTTCACGGTTTTCAGTTTTCAGTTTTTATTCGATGAACCATATAAAGCTTCAGGCATTTTGATCTTGCTTTTAGGCAATTTATCAATAATTCATAAAGACGGACTCGCCAACCTTTATGATTTTTTCCGGACTTCTGAATCTTCAAATGAAGAGCCTATAATTACATATTAGCCCCTAAGTTTTTACCAATAGTTAACCGTGAACTGTGAACGGGATACTCTCTTTGTCCATCTATAAGAACAAATTTTAGCATAATTTTCAAGGTAAATCCTTTAAAAATTATCAATGGACGTGCTTTCCGATTGCCTTTTTCTTGACTGGGCCGACAATATCATTTATGATATTTTGTTAGTCTGTGTAGAGTAATCAGAGGAGATATCAGTGAAAAACAGCATGCAAGTGGCGATGTATTACAGCAACCAGGATATTCGCCTGGAGGAGATGCCCATTCCTCAGATTGGTCCGGGCGAGTTGCTGGTTAAAATATTGTCCAGCGGTATTTGCGGCAGTGATTTGATGGAATGGTATCGCATTAAAAAAGCCCCTCGGGTGTTAGGTCATGAGATTGCCGGGGAGATTGCTGCCGTGGGAGCCGGGGTAGATTCATACAAGATCGGTGATCGGGTTTTTGTTTCTCATCACGTCCCCTGCAATAAATGCCGTTACTGCCTGAATAATTATCATACACTTTGTGATACCTTGCGCACTACCAACTTTGACCCGGGAGGTTTTGCCGAATATATACGAGTACCCCGCATCAATGTGGACAGGGGAGTATTTGTCCTCCCCGGCGAGCTATCATTCGAGGAGGGAGTTTTTATCGAACCGCTGGCGTGCATAATACGGGGGCAAAGGATGGCCCGTGCGAAACCGGGCCAGGTAGTGCTAGTTATCGGTAGCGGCATGGCCGGGATCATTCATGTGGCGGTGGCGAGCAGGTGGGGGGCAAAACGGGTAATTGCCGTTGATATCAGCGAACACCGGTTGCAAATCGCCCGGCAATTCGGGGCGGATGCGTTGATATTTGCCGGTAAGGATCTCTCCGCCGAGGTAAAACGGATAAACGGGAACAGGCTTGCCGACCTGGTGATCGTATGTACCGGTGCCCAGTCTGCCATGACACAGGCATTACAATGCGTGGATCGCGGAGGCACGGTTTTATTCTTTGCCCCGCTGGAACCCGGGACCAAATTCCCCCTCCATTTTTACGATTTTTGGAATAATGGAATAACGCTGATGTCTTCTTACGGCGGAGCTCCCCTGGATATCACCCGGTCTATTGAATTTATCCAGACAAAAAAAATACCGGTAAAGGATATGGTGACCCACCGATTAAAATTGGCGGATATTGCGTTAGGTTTCAAATTGGCTTTGGAGGCCAAGGAATCCCTTAAGGTAGTTATTGAGCCCCATGGTAAAGAATGACCCGGGGAAGAAGGGGAGGATAATAACTTTCTTTTTAACTCTCAATTTTATGGCCTTCCCGAAATTTAGAATGAAGAAAGCTCTTTTTTTCACGGCAATAGAATGTCGCCATAATTTTTATTTTGCAAAATTAGTAAATACCCATGAGCCGGTAGCCAAAATTTTGAGTAGTTACTCAAAATTATTATAATACTGGCTCGGCCTAATCATACCAAATTCTTTTTTTCACTACCCTTAAAATAATATGAAATTTGTTGATGAAGTAACTATTGAAATCAGATCGGGCAATGGCGGGAGGGGCTGCGTTAGTTTCCGGAGGGAAAAGTATATTCCACGGGGAGGCCCGGACGGGGGTAATGGGGGCAAGGGAGGAGACGTTACGCTGGAGGCCAGGAGTGGGCTGCAGAGCCTGTTGGATTTAAGCTACCCCAGGATCTTTAAGGCAAACGACGGGCGGGCGGGCCAGGGTAAGGCCAAAAATGGGAAGAATGGATCGGATTTAATTATCCCTGTTCCCCTGGGAACTTTAATCAAGAACAATGATGCCGATCAGCTTCTGGCAGATTTAACATCCGACCGGGAGCAATTTGTTGCGGCCAGAGGAGGGAGAGGAGGGAGAGGGAATAAAAGCTTTGCCACCTCTGTTAATCGAGCGCCCCGGATTGCCGGAGAAGCCGGGGAGGGGGAGCGGAAAGTTTTAAAACTGGAGCTGAAGCTGTTAGCTCAGGTGGGTATCGTCGGTTTTCCCAATGCCGGCAAATCAACCCTCATTTCAAAATTGTCGGCAGCGCGACCAAAAATAAGTGATTACCCCTTTACCACCATAGTGCCCAATTTAGGGATTATAGAATTGGAAAATGACCGGAGAATCGTTGCAGCGGATATCCCGGGGCTGATTAGGGGCGCCCACCAAGGGATTGGGTTGGGAGACAGATTTTTACGCCATATTGACAGGACCGGCCTTGTGCTTCACCTTTTGGATATCAGTCGGCCCGAAATTGATCCCATAAAAAATTATCATGATTTAAATGAAGAGTTGCGGCTTTTTAACCCGAAACTGCCGCCCAAACCACAGGTTGTTGTGGTAAATAAGTTAGATTTGCCTTCGGCCAGATTAAGATTCCCGGAAGTAAAAAGGAGTTTTGACAGCCTGAACCTTACCATTTATCCAATCTCAGCCATTACCGGCGACGGCATGGATGCTTTATTGGATGAAATAGAGAGAAGGGTTTTTGCAGGAGTAGTAGAGGATGGGGATTAAACAGGTTAAGTCAATTGTGATTGCCGGGAATGGCACCAATTGCGAGATGGAAACGGCACATGCCTGCCGGCTGGCGGGCTCGGACATTGTTGATATAATTCATATCAGTGATCTTATTTCCAATCGGGTGTGTTTGGATCAGTATCATTTTTTGAATTTACCGGGGGGGTTTTTGGATGGTGATGACTTGGGGGCAGCCCAGGTCGGGGCAAATAGAATCAAGTCTTTGGTGGTGACCTCCACCGGGGAAAAACTTTATACTCAATTCCAAAAATTTATTGAAGATGGAAAGTTGATTCTCGGCATCTGTAATGGATTCCAATTAATGGTAAAGTTAGGGTTGCTTCCTGGTTTCGGAGGTAATCACACCCAAAGGCTGGTTACTTTAATTTTGAATGACTCCGGCCGGTTTGAAGATCGGTGGGTTTATCTGAAAATCAATGAGAAGTCAAAATGCATATTTACGAAAGATATCAAAGGAATTTATCTTCCCGTAAGGCACGGAGAGGGAAAATTTATTCCTGAAGATACAAAAGTGATGAATAAATTGATGGGAGGGAATCATATTGCAGCTCAATATTGCGACAAGAATTATCGATTGCCAACCATGGATTATCCCTGGAATCCGAATGGATCAATTGACGCAGTAGCCGGGATATGCGACGAAACCGGCAGGATCATGGGTATGATGCCCCATCCCGAAGCATACCTCCATTATACCAACCACCCCCGCTGGACAAGAGAAAATTTACCTGAAGAAGGGATGGGGTTGCAACTCTTTAGAAAGGCGATTAATTATATACGGGAGAATTTGCTCTAACTGAGAATACGGGATAAAATAAGGGTCACTTGTAACATCAAAATAAGCAGGGAGTCATGCGATGGATTCTTTTACACATTTTGACCGGAAGGGGATAAGCCGGATGGTGGATATCAGTGAAAAAGAAGAAACCCAAAGAACAGCATTGGTCAGAGGTTCCATAAGTATGAAAGGGGAAACGTTTAATGCAATCAGGTCGGGCAATATCTATAAAGGTGATGTCCTGGCGGTGGCTAAAGTAGCCGGCATTATGGCTGCTAAAAAGACACCGGATCTGATTCCCATGTGTCACCCCTTGAATCTTACCGACGTTGCACTCAATTTCATTTTTATAGAAGAAGAGAGTAGAATCGAAATTGAGGCAAGAGTTAAAATTGTGGGGCGCACCGGAGTGGAAATGGAAGGACTGGTTGCGGTCGGCGCCGCTGCTATGACTATTTACGATATGTGTAAAGCGGTGGACAAAGGAATGGTCATATCGGATATTTGTCTGGCGGAGAAGAGGGGGGGCAAAAGTGGAACATACCGAAGAAAGGATGAGGACGTTTCCGGCAGAATAGTCGCAGTAAATCGGTCGGACAGGAAAGGTATCCCTAAATCAAATGTAAAAGAGGGACTTTTGAAGGAAAATTGGGGACTGGAAGGGGATGCTCACGCTGGTGACTGGGAGCGACAGATATCAATCTTTCCTTTGGAAGCATTAAAAAAAGTGCCCCCTCAAATAATGGCCCAGATCGAGGAAGGGGATTATTCCGAGAATATCACTACGGTCGGTATCTCCCCCGAGGATTTGAAGAAAGGATCGAGATGGGGGATTAACGAAGCGATTATTGAGATCCTCCATGTTGGCAAAGACAGCTTTAAAAACAAGGGGAGATCCTATATTGTAAGCAGGGAGGGAAGGTTCGGCAAGGTATTAAGGGGAGGGAAAATCCGGGTGGGAGATGAGATTCGAATCATCCAATGAACTTAAGGCAAGTTTTTAGCTTACCCCCATTTTTTAAATCTTTTCAAAGGTTTCTCTGTATCGGCTCTACATATCCTCTATTATCATTTAAATAATTTCCCGGGCTTCAAACGAGGGGGATAGCTTTGAGAGAAATGGCAAGGGATGCATTTTTTGACGGCATGGTATCGGACGATCAACCTTTGGAATTGATAAAAAAACTGCTTTACCTTAAAAAGGGAATTGAGTTAGAATGTTATAAAAGCAATTTTGTTAAAAGAAGAATTGCCGCCCGGATGCAATCAATCGGGATCAGGACGCTTAAGCAATACCTTCAATTTTTATCGGCAAACTCGGCTGAACGGCACCTTCTTTGCCACTCTTTTAGCAATCAAACCACCCATTTTTTTCGTAATCCGGGCACCTTCCAACTCTTACGGGAAAAAATCCTGCCCAGTTTAATTTCCCGGAAATCAAAAGATGATAACAGGAGACTTAATTTCTGGAGCGCCGGATGTGCCACCGGCGAAGAACCTTATTCCTTAGCTGTTCTACTTAATGAAATACTGGGAGTTGATCTGGGAGGCTTTGAAATATACATTTTGGCTTCTGATTTAGATGAAAAAGCTCTCAGCCGGGCAAGGGGCGGGGTATTTCAGCCAAACCGTCTTAAAGAAGTAGGTAGCCGGCTTCTTTCCAAATATTTTTATCTCAAAAACGGAAATTTCTGCCTTGCCGATAAGATCAAAAGGATGGTATCATTTGACAAACAGGACATATGCAGAAAGAAAAGGTTGTGCGAAAATTTCGATATGATTATTTGCAGAAATTTACTAATTTATTTTTCTGCAAAAAAGCAGAGAAGTCTAATCTCATATTTTCATGGGGCACTGAATAAAGGCGGGATTATGCTGCTGGGAAAAACTGAATTATTGCCGCGAACCGAAGAGGGATTTGCGCCGGTGAATATAGAAGAGAGGATCTATCAAAAGATTGACAAAATAAATAGGGAGGAAGCATTTTATGAGAAATAAACTACTATGCGGTTTTTTAGCGGTAGTTCTTTGTATGGCGGCTTCTAACTTGCTTTTTACGTTATTTGTTCCCAAAATTGCTTGGAGCCGGGCTCTTTCGGTGGCATTGGGTTCTTTTGTCGGACTTGTCCTGGGGGCAATCATATCGAACTACATCACTAAAAACATAACCAAACTGGTTGAAGCAGCCCAAAAAATCGGCAAAGGTGATCTGACTCAGGAGATTACGATTCAGACCAAAGATGAAATTGGTCATCTGGCGAATGCCTTCCGGGTGATGCTGTCAAATTTACGCGACCTGGTATCTCACCTGGAAAATACCTCCACTAGTATGCTGGGATCTTCAGGGGAGTTAGTTGGCCTTGCCGGGGAGGTAAACGTTTCCAGCGAAGAGATTGCCGCTACCATGGATCATATTTCCCGGGGAGCGGAAAAACAATCGAGACTGGCGGAAAAAGGGTTTAACGTCATTAAGGATATAGTTAATTCGATCGAAAATGTGACAGTAAAGGCAAAGACCACCGCAAGCTCCGCTATTCAGGCTGGAAGCATTGCTAAAACCGAGAGTAAGTTGATGCAGGAAGCCATGAAGAACCTGGGAAAAATATTTTCCCAGATTGAAAATTCTACTCAAACGGTGAAGGATTTCGGCAGAAAAATTAAGCAGGTCACAAAATTTCTGGATATGATCACCTCCATTTCCCAACAAACCAATACCCTCTCCTTTAATGCCACGATTGAGGCTACCCGGGCGGGGGAATTCGGCAAAGGTTTCTCCGTGGTGGCAGACGAGATGAGGAGACTCGCAGAAAGAACCAAGGAATTTACCATCGAGGTTACTGATATCACCGAAGATATCGAAAAAGACCGTTTATCGGTATTGCTTTCCATGGAGAATGAAGCTGAAAAAATAGAAGAAGGAAAGGGGTCGATAGAAACTACCATTAAAGCTTTGGGAGAAATGGTGAAAAATATTACGGATATTACGGGAGATATCCAAATTATTTCGGAAATTACTCAAAAGCAAAAAGTGGATTCGGAAGAAATTGTACAGGCAATGCATGAAGTAGCAGAATTGGCGGAAGAGAACGCTACCGCCACTGAGGAGGTGGCAATAGCCACCGAAGAATTGGTAGGCTCCATGGAAAAGATAAACTCTACTGCGCAACATTCATCTTCCACTTCACATCAATTAAAAGAAGCAATAACGGGCTTTAAGCTGGTGGATAATGCAGAATAGCAATGGTGAAGAACTATCCTCAAGGGGCAAAACCTTGAACCACGAAAGTTTGCTTATATTTTTTCGATTGGGCGATAGTAAGTTCGGAATAAGGGGGGGGGATGTCCGCGAAGTAGTAAATGATACGGAGCTTACCCCTGTTCCCCGGGCACCTGCCTTTATTGCCGGCGCATTAAATGTTCGGGGCACAATAATAACGGTTTTGGACCTGGCCCTGCTTTTAAATCTTCCTCCTTTTCCGGTTGACCAAAACTCAAAGGTCCTGTTCCTGGAAGACAATTACGTGGATATCGGACTTTTGGTGCAGTCACTGGAAGAAGCAAAAAGATTGCCCCCCGGGTTTTTTGAGGCATCCTTCAGCGTGACACCGGAAAATGAGTCAAAGGATAAATTCATTGAGGGGTCATTCGGGATAGGCACAACAGAGAATACCGATATTTTAAACGTTG
>DAOWNY010000218.1 GCA_030642325.1 Deltaproteobacteria bacterium | reverse complement strand
GGCAGGGTGGCAGTAAACTCGTCTCCTCCGTATCTGAACCCTGAATCGACTTTTTCCCGGATATGCCTGGTGATAATTCTCCCGATTCCCGTAATCAATTCATCACCTTTCAGATGACCATACTGATCATTATAGGCCTTAAACCCGTCGATATCTAAAAGCAAAAGGGAGAGGGGGAGTTTTTGCCTTTTGGCCCGCACCATTTCCTCCTCCAGCTTATCATAAAAATGCCGCCGGTTGAATAATCCTGATAAATCGTCGGTAATCGACAATTTTTTCAACTCCACTTCCAGCTTTTGCTTCTCTTTTGCCATCTTCCGTTTTTCTATGGCAATTGAAATAATCACCGATAAGTTATTTAGATAACCCACCGTTTTAATTACATGATCGTAGACTCCTTTTTTCATCGCCTCCATGGCAATTTCTTCAACCCCTTCTTCGATCATTAAAATGACAGGTGTTTCACAACCATTCTCATTCATTTTATCGATAATTTGCAATCCATTCATTTGCGGCAAACTATAATCCAGTAAAACCGTATCAAATTTTTTCCCGAGAACTCTTTTTAAGCACTCTTTGCCGGAAGTTGTCGTCTCGATCTCATACAATGCGGGATGCTTCTTTAGTTCAGTTATCACTAATGCAGCATGATCGGGGTTATCCTCAACCAGCAACAGGTTTACCGGCAATTTCATAATTCTATCCTATACTGAAACCACAATTGAATGGTAACTGAATTATTTTTTTCAAAATTAATACGATAATGAAAGTGACCGACAAAGAATTAAAATCGCAAGGGGGGTTCCATCAATATTGTATGATAGTTTGCAAAAAATGGCAAACTTGATTTGGGGTGGACTTTACCGGCACGGACCAATATGTCTTTTCATTTTCAGTTCCCCGTGAAACTTACTTATCTGTTAATGAATTTTTTTCTTACCGCCTTCTTTCTACCACATAGTCGGCCATTGTCATAAGGGCTGATTTCTCCTCAGAGTCATCAAAGATATTAAGATAATTTTTCGCCTTTAGCAGATACTCTTTTGTCTTCCCGACAGTATAATCAATTCCTTGATATTTTTGAATCAGTTCGATTACGGTGGCCAAGTCCTCCTTTTCGACGGCATCAGACTCAATGATACGGATAATCTCTTCCCGATCTTTCGGATCACCCTGCTTCAGGGTATAAATAAGCGGTAGGGTTACTTTCTGTTCCTCCAGATCCTTGCCGATGGATTTTCCAAACTCAACCTCATCTGAAATGTAATCCAGGGTATCATCCATTAACTGGAAGGCAATTCCCAGGTTCCAGCCGAAGTTTGCAAGGCTTTCTTCTTTTTTTTGATTTACTTTGCCGAGAATAGCCCCCAGTTGACAGGCAACCGAAATTAATATTGCGGTTTTATCCCCAACCATGGTGGTGTAATCATCTTCCGACAGGTTGACATCACCGCTCTTCATCAATTCATATGCTTCCCCTTCGGCCATCTGGATAAACATTTTTGACAATATGTTGAGTGCTTTTTTATCTGCATTGGCAATCATCATTGAAAAAGCTCTTGAAAGTAAAAAATCTCCCACCAAAACACTGGCCTCATTGCCCCAGAGAGAATTGGCGGATGAATTTCCCCTTCTTAGCCCGGCATGATCAACTACGTCATCGTGGAGAAGGGCCGCTGTGTGAATAAATTCTATTGCACCAGCAAGCGAAATGTGTCCCTGGCCGGTATAATCACACAGCCGGGCAGACAGTATTAACAAAATTGGTCTAAACCGTTTGCCGCCGCTTTTCAAAACATGCATTCCGACCTGGGGAATTAAAGGAATATCAGAATGTAAATTATCCTTTAATTCAACCTCAACATTGTCCAGATCGTGTTTTACTATCTCCAAAACCTTATCGAATGACATACAATCCCTTTCTGGTTGATTAATAATTTTATTTTGGAAGGGGTTAAAAAGGAATGTCATCCTCCGGAACGGGTGCCGGGCCAACATCATAGTTCTTCTTGGAATCTTCCTGGGATGAAACCTGATCCGAAGCGCTTCCCAGCATTTGCAGGTTCAATGCCTCGATTTCAGTGGTCCATCTTTTGTTGCCGTCTTTATCTTCCCATGACCTGGTCCGCAGTCTGCCTTCCACATAAACCTGCTTACCCTTGGATAGATACTCCCCACAAATCTCAGCCAATCTTTTCCACGCCACAATTCGATGCCATTCAGTCCGCTCCACTTTTTCGCCCTGTTGACTTTTCCATTTCTCGGTGGTAGCAATTCGAAAATTTGCCACTGGTGTTCCGTCCGCGGTGTATCTTATCTCGGGATCGGATCCCAAGTTCCCTATCAGTATTACCTTATTAACGTATCCCATGGCCCCTCCTCGCTCCTATATTTTTTGTTCAAACCTGGAGATATTAAAACTAACGTTACCACCAATAAAAAAAATTAAAACTTATCCGCATCTACATAAATCAATGCCGATAAGCAGATGCCTCTTGTCATCGCTTCCATTACGCTCAATATTTTATTAAAAGCCAGCCTGAGCTTACCAACATTTTCATAAATTATATGGCAAAATAGCAACCATCTCAAAAAAAGTCAAGAAATAGTCCTCATGTCTCCCGGCAAAACTGCCAATTAACCTCTTTTGGCTGATATGGGGTGGTTTTGTTTCCGCTTTGTATGGCCTCTTAAAAAAATATGGAGTTCCTTTTTGGTCCATGGAAGTGCCATCGGTAAAATAAACTCATCCGGCTTTCTCTACGACCGGTTTTGAGAGTTAATTGGCTCGATTTAGAGAAATGAGTCTCTCTTTTACCTTATCAACCATCCAATCAGGGGTGGATGCCCCGGCACAAACCCCGATGGAACGATACTTAAGGACTTCCGTGGGATCTATTCCCTCCTCGCTTTCCAGATGAAAGACAGGAATTCCGGCAGACCCGGCAATTCGTGCTAAATTTCTTGTATTTTCACTGTTTTTGCCTCCCACCACAATCATTGCCTCCACTGAATGGGCAATATTGTTTACTTCCTCCTGTCTTTTGCAGGAGAAATTACAGATGGTATTTATGATTCTACTTTCCGGATGTTTTCTTCTCATTATTTCGGATATTTTTTCAAACTCCATCTCACTGTGGGTAGTTTGAGCCACCAGACAAATCTTGCCCGATAAAGATAACCTTTCCATCTCATTACTGTCACTGATTACCTGCCCCCTACCCCGGCAAAATCCCATTAAGGCTATCACCTCGGGATGTTCTCTGTTGCCCGCAATAACTATATTGTACCCCTCGCATATATTTTTTTCGATGACTGAATGGAGTGCCTTCACCCTCGGACAAGTGGCGTCAACAATATTAAGATCGCTTTTCTTAAGCCTGTCCATCTCATCCGGACTGATCCCGTGAGAACGGATGATAATGGTTCCCGATGATACTTCATCGATGCTTTCAATTGGTAAAATTCCCTCTTCTTCCAATTTTTTTATTACATGGGGGTTGTGTACCAGGGGACCATAAGTGTAAATCGGTCCATGTCTCTCTTTTTGAACCACCTTTCGGGCAATGTCCATCGCCCTTTTTACTCCCCGGCAAAATCCCGCCTGCCCGGC
>DAOWNY010000292.1 GCA_030642325.1 Deltaproteobacteria bacterium | reverse complement strand
ATATTACTGTATATAATTATCAATTTTCGAACACTAAAGCAAGCCCTGAAAAAAACCTTTAAACGTCGTAACCGGCATTAATCTTAATGTATTCATGGGTAAGATCCGAAGTAAATACCTGGATGCTGCTTCCCCCACCATTCAAATCTATGGTCAATTTTATTTCTCTTTTATCTAAAACATTTTGTAAATCTTCCACCCGGAGTAAACCATTCGCCATTCCTTCTTTTACCACCATCAGGTTATCAAAATATATATCAATTTTGTGGGGATTTATCGAAACACCGGAACGTCCTACTGCTGCCATTATTCTACCCCAGTTGGGGTCCTTTCCATAAAAAGCGGTTTTCACCAGGGAAGAGTTAGCCACCGTAAAAGCAACCCTTTTAGCCAACTCGGATGTCTTTGCCCCCTTGACATCAACGACAATAAACTTTGTTGCCCCTTCACCATCCCTGACGATCATCTTCGCCAGTTTCATCAACAGATTGCCCAAAAGCTCCTTAAAATGCTGAACTCCCTCTGATCCGCTATTGATGACACGGTTTTCTGCTGCTCCATTGGCCAAAATTATGGTCATATCATTGGGGCTGGTATCTCCGTCCACCGTAATCCTGTTAAACGATTGTTCTACACACTCATGAAGAGTTAAATCCAAAACAGCTTGCTCCACCACTGCATCAGTAAGGACAAAAGCCAACATGGTAGCCATATTGGGCATTATCATCCCCGACCCCTTGGCAATTCCTACCATTTTTATCTCTTTTCCCCCCACCATCCCCCCTTGAAACTCCATCTTGGGGAAGGTGTCCGTAGTCATAATCGCCTGGGACGCTGCTTCAATTCCTCCAGGGTCTAACTTGTCCACCAACTCAGGCAAATTTCTCCTGATTTTCTCTAACGGCAATCTCCGACCAATTACACCGGTAGAGGCATATGATACTAAATCAGAATCAATCTTCAAAAGTCTCGCTACAGAATCGGTAATGAACCGGGCGTCAGATAACCCCTCCTCCCCGGTACAAGTGTTGGCATTACCGCTATTGATTACTATTGCCTGACATAATCCCTTCTTTATTTTTTCTTGAGTAAGAAGAATAGATGCAGATTTGAGCAGATTGGTAGTAAAAACTGCTGCCGCTAAGCTCGGTTTTTCGGAAAAGATCAATGCCAGATCTTTTTTATTCTCCTTTTTTATACCCGAATTAATACCGCTGGCCTTAAATCCGGATATAAAAAATTTATTATCGCCCTCTTTTTGCAATTACCGCTACCCTCCTGTCCTGCCTTCAGTTTATTTTGATTTAAATTAGTGTCATGTCACGTGTCAAATGACGTAAGATTGCGTAGTATTTTCTTCTTTCTGCAAGGCACGACTGAAGGCGCATAGTCTTTCTATGTAGCTGAAGTCGTAGTGCCGCAGAAAGGGAAAAAAACAAGCAAGGTGCGTCAGTTGATGCGTGACAGGGCATTAGCACCCTTTGGGCGAGCTCGCAGTTGTTAAGCCGTTTTAGGCGGTTCGACTTATCAGCTTAATGGCTTACCAACTTAACAGCTGTGAGTGGCCGGCACACACAGTCAGGAAACTAATTGATATAATTGACTAAAAAATGGGGTTTCCCATACAATAAATTTAAAGATGCCTTAACTCCCGCAACACTTTTTATATTTTTTCCCACTACCGCACGGACAGGGATCATTCCTTCCTACCTTCTTCCCCTCCCGCTTTGATGGTTTTTGCGTATCCCCTTCCCCTCGGCTGAGGGTGAAAGTTTGTTTCCGATCAGATTCAAGGCGGGACACATCCTCTTCTCTCCTGATTTGGACCCGAAACAAATTGTTAACAGTTTCTTCCTTAATCCGGGAGACCATCCCCACAAACATATCAAACCCCTCTTTCTGGTATTCCCGGAGAGGGTCCTTCTGCCCGTAGCCTCTAAGCCCAATCCCTTCCTTTAAATTGTCCATATTCAAAAGGTGGTCTTTCCAGAGACTATCCACTGCCTGGAGCATGATCATCTTTTCCAGTTGCCCCATAATCTCCCCGCCAAACTCATCTTCCTTATTTTTATATGTTTCTTTTATTTGGCCGATGATCAACTCTACCAAGCTGTCTATTCCGATGTTTCCATCGGGACTGCCGTCTATACTCAATCGAATGGAAAATTGATTGTATATCGCTTCTTTCAACCCCTCAAGATTCCAGTCTTCCGACTGCCTGTTTTCGTCAATATGCAATGACAGCAGATTATCCACCAGCTCCTCCGCCATCTCAATTACATTATCCCTGAGATTATCTCCGGATAAGATTTCCCGTCTCTGGGAATAAATCACCTCCCTCTGTTTATTCATCACATCATCGTATTCCAAAAGATGCTTCCTGATATCGAAATTATGGGCTTCCACCTTTTTCTGGGCATTTTCAATGGCCTTTGTAATCAATTTATGTTCAATGGGCTGGTCCTCTTCCATCCCGATTCGACCCATGATTGAAGAAATCCTCTCCGAACCGAAAATCCGAAGAAGATCATCCGCCAAAGAAAGATAAAAACGGGAGGAACCAGCGTCCCCTTGTCTCCCGGATCTTCCCCTTAACTGATTATCAATTCTCCGACTTTCGTGTCGCTCCGTACCAATTACCCTGAGTCCTCCCAGTTCCTTAATCCCCTCTCCCAAAACAATATCGGTTCCTCGCCCGGCCATATTTGTAGAAATAGTAACCGCCCCCGATTGCCCTGCCTGGGATAT
>DAOWNY010000257.1 GCA_030642325.1 Deltaproteobacteria bacterium | reverse complement strand
TTGATTTTTCCAAGGTCAACCCCATCCTCTTCGTAAAAAATGATTACAGCTACTGGACACTGGGCGAGAGGTTTGCCAAGGCGTTTAATGTAGGAAAAACATTGAAAAAATCAGGATAGATTGTCATTTTTCACGGGTTTTCACGGCTTTAAAGGTAAAAAACAACGGAACAGCCATTTATATCTTTTTTGAGTGGAAAATATATAACTATCCGTTGGAAACAGCTGACTTTTCCTCCGGTCTTTAGCCAAAATACCTGAGCAGGCACATGATCTGTTTTTTACAAAAACCTTAAAATCATCAAATTTTTTATTGACAAAACATTATTTTATGTATACATATATAAAAAATCCTCCCGATCAAAGGGAGGCACTTCACACTTATATCTAAGTTGGTTATTACCTTTTTCTAATATTTCCCCTTTTCGAATTTATGATAAAGATTTTATGCCGTTTAGCGGAATAGATAATTTTTTTGTTTGCAGGAAGGAAGGGGCATTAACCGGTATTTAAAAAAATGAAGCCGGAAAGGGCCTATTTGATAATAATAGATTGGGAACAATTATGCACGAAGAAGCAAAGAGAATACTGATAAAGATGAAAGAAGAACTCATCGAAGAGGTGAGAGCAAACATGAAGGCGGAGAGTGATGAGCTCAAAACAGTATCCGGTGATTCTTTTGATCTGGCCGGGGACGAACAGAATCGAGAAATTTCCCTCCTTCTTTGCAGCAGAGACCGAAATAAATTGATAGATATTGAGGATGCCTTAGAAGGGATAGAAGATGGAAGCTATGGAATTTGCGAGGAATGCGATGAGGAAATAACCGAAGGTCGTCTCAAGGTAATGCCTTTTGCCAAATTATGCATTAGGTGCAAGTCTGAGATGGAACAACTTGAGAATGGTAATAGCCCCAATTTACATAAGCAAAATATTTATAGAAAGTTATCCCGGATTACAATTGATGAAGATGAATAGACCTTTTTTTATGTCTTGGCCCACCTTATTCTATTCCCCGTCCCATGGTTATCATATCTTTCCCCCAAAATGAGATTTTTTCAGTACTATAACCGGAAGTTTTTGCTTAATAGTAAGTCAATCAAATTATTTCCTTTATCGAGATAAATGCCGGAAAGCTCAGCCGATTCTTCATCAAAACCCTTTGCCCGGCCTTTTGCTTCGAATTTGTTGTCGGAACTATATATGGCAAAGGGAACCGGTTCGGGACTGTGGGTCATAAGAGAAAACGGGGTATAATGATCCGGCAGGACAGCTATCCGGTAATCGGTAAATTGTTTCATGCCGGACAGTATGGTTGTTACCACTTTTTCATCGAAATCTTCAATCGCCCTGATTTTATTTTTCAGATCACCGCTGTGGGAGGCTTCATCCGGGGCTTCCACATGAAGATAAACAAAATCGCATTTCTTCAGTTCTTTGAGGGCATATTGCGCCTTCCCCCGGTAATTAGTGTCAAGGTAACCGGTAGCCCCGGGAACATTAATGATCTTAAGCCCGGCATAGGCCCCCAGTCCTTTGATGAGATCCACTGCCGAAATGACCGATCCGGTACGACGGTACTTCTTATGAAAGGTTGGAAGGTTTGGTCTCTTCCCCTGCCCCCAGAGCCAGATGGCATTGGCAGGTTTTTTATTATTTTTTATCCTTTTTTGGTTGATCAGACTTGTTTTTAGAATTTTTTTCGATTTTTCCATTAAACGGATGAGTGTTTCTTGCCCCTGTCCCCTGGGTAAGTAGTGAAGAATTTCTTTTCCGGTTATATCGTGGGGGGGTGTAGTTGAAAGTTGATCGGAACCGTTCTTTAAAACCATCAAGTGGCGGTAACTGATCCCCTCAAAAAATTTTATGTTTTCCGAACCCAGTTTTTCGTTTATCTCCCGGATGATTTTTTTTGCTTCCTCGGTGGTGATGTGTTCGGCGCTAAAATCCTCCATTTGTAAGTTTTCATGGGATGAAAGGGTTACTAAGTTGCATCGGAATGCGACATCATTTTTTTCCAGTTGCACTCCCATGCCGGCTGCCTCAAGGGGGGCTCTGCCGGTATAAAAGAGACCGGGATCATATCCCATTATCACCAGGTTGGCGATATCGCTTCCCGCAGGAAATCCTTCGGGAATGGTTTTTACCCGGCCCAGCATTCCATGCTTGGCTATGAAATCCATTCCCGGTGTTTTGGCCGCCATAAGCGGGGTTTTACTTCCCAGTTTATCCACCGGGTAGTCGGCCATGCCGTCGCCGATTAGAATTAAATATTTCATATGATCTGATATCACCGCCGGTAAAATGTGATGGTTTAATCGTGCAGGGTCTTCATTTTTTTTGACAGTATCTATGCGATATAAATAAAAAAATCATGTAAATTTTGTTAATCCTGTCAAATATTTTGTCTCCGCTGAATTTTTGCGACCTGTGCGGTTAGGTATTAGCTATTTAAGTGTTGGCTTTTGTATGAAACCATTCAACATCCGCTTGATTTCGTTACATTTGCCGATCTAATTCCAACCTTAAGTTAAGCGATCAACTATCGGCACACAAACGTTTAGCTTTTATAAAATCGAGGTATTACGTAAGCTTGAAATAACACCCAATGGGTAAAAATTTGGTATCCGTTCACAGTTTATGGTTTGCAGTTATAGTCAGTTTCATATGACTTCATACTTATTAAGACATTTTTTTAAAATCCCGGGTTATGAAATTTTCTTCGTATAAATTGCTGCTTACTTATTAATGCTACAATCAGGAACCCTGAAGGGGTTAATCATACCAACCCAGGGCAACGCCCTGGGGGTGTAATACAAAATATTTTTAAGCCCTGAAGGGGCGTTACATAATTTAAAATCAATCCCATAAGTATTGGTCATCATATTTGACATCATATTTTAAAAGCAACGCCCTCAGCTCTTCTTTAAAGGTCTTCTTTTGATGGTGCTTATGCTGATTGTCAATGTAATTTATCAAATCCATCAACTGTGATTGGCCCAATGAAAACGCACCATAGCCAGCCTGCCATGTGAAAGAATCTAAAACTGCATCCTGTTTCTTGACCCAGGCTGAGGATGATTTTTTAATCTTTTCCATGAGCTTACTGATGGTCATTGTTCGCGATAATGTGCATGCGATATGAATATGGTCTTTTGTGCCTCCAACAC
>DAOWNY010000322.1 GCA_030642325.1 Deltaproteobacteria bacterium | reverse complement strand
GGGGCTCACAATGGTAATTCCCACTTTTGAATAAAGGACCTTGCGCTTTATTACTTAAGGTGCGGGGTTAGACATGTTTTTCGGTCCCGGAAGATTCGCTACCGGTTCTGCCAAAAAAAATCTGCCGCTTTTGATCCAATCCTTTAAAATAGTGGCAATTTCTCGTGCCTTGGCATAACTGGAAAGACCGCCGGTGGAAGCCTCCCTGCCCCCTATTTTAATTTTACCGCTTTTCAACTGGGCATAATTTACTTCTCCCAAGCTTTCTGTCTTACCCTGGGGATATGCTTCACTGTAGTCAACAACTTGTGTATAAATGTCCCGGTCTTTTACGGTAGTATATCGTAGGATATCTTCGTTGAGAATGGGAATGGGAATTCCGATCCCCACTGCCAGGCTCACCCCGTAACCGGTCAGGCTCACCCCCTTTATCCAGTGGTGGTTCATATGTTTAAGGTCACCGATTACCGCCAATGTCCCGGCGGGAGACCGGGGAACATCTCCCCGACTGCGGGGCACGGTGGGGTTGTGTTGGGTCCCCGGCCAGCAGATGTATCCTTCTCCTCCCCCCAGAAAGATTCGGGTGCCGATTCCTATTGAAAGATAAAGAGGGTCATTCATGAGGGGAGAAAGCTGGCCTGCACTACAATAATTGGCATTTTTTAAATTGGGCTGCAGCATTCCCATGTAGGTATATATGACCCGATCGGAAAGATTCACCGCTACGTTATAGTTTTGGTAACAGTTGCGGGGATTAAATAGAACCGCATCATTGATACTTTTTAAACTGATCAATGTATCAATGTTTCTGTTGGGGTAGCAATCGGTTCCGTAAGAGGTGCCCATAAGTCGCACCTTTTTGCCCGTTACCAGGTCCTCGATTACATGAGCCCCCCCATAATTAAATGCTCCCGGATACACCTTATTTTTGGGGTCGTCATCGGGCAGGGCAGTTGCTCCCAGTAAGATGTCCACCGCCGCAAAACCGGTGTAAACCGGAACATCATTGAGGGTGATCTTCCCTCCACCCAGTTTTATTTTGGGTTTGGAGTGTCCCACATTAAAATAGGCCCCGGAAGAACACATGGGACCAAATGTTCCGGTTGTAACTACATCAATTTTTTGGGCAGCAGTTTTTATTCCGTCGGTTTTGGCAATGCTGATAATTTCTTCTGCGGTAGCCACCACTGCCTTCCCCTCTTTTATTTTTTGGTTGATCTCAGCAATTGTTTTTGCCATTTTATCTCCCTGTTTTGGCGATATTCTTGGTTAAAATAGAACCCTGCCGGAATTGTTCGCCAGGCCCGGCATGGGCGGATATCCTAACGATTTTTTTGCGTATACTTCTATTATTTTCTTCGTATATAAAAGTTATCAAATATATTCAATAGATGGGATAGACATATAATATTAATTTGACTTCCTTTCTGTCAAGTATTTTAATGGATGGCATTGAGGGATGGCGGGTTGAGGTTAAATTAAACCGGATTAAAATTTTAGTTTTTTTATCCGTTTTGGGCCTGGACCGGTTAAATCTGTTTCGATCGCATGAAAAACTTTTCTGCGAATTGATATTGTGGTAGGATGCGATATATAAAATTATTATTGTCTGTTAAAAAAATAAAGTATGAGGGGATGATGATGGGAAAGATCAATTGTCTAAAGGCTATTTTAGTAATGGTTGCAGCAATTTTTTATTTGTTGGTGCCGGCAGGTATTAGTGTTGCTGCCGGGTTAAGCGCTGATTATGTTTTGAAGGAAAAAGGTCGGGAAAAGGTTAACAATGCCAGGATTTACATTAAAGACGACAAAATTCGACAGGAAATAGTAATGAAAAGAGGAGTGAAGCAGACCGTTATTATCAGGCAGGATAAGAATGTCATGTGGATCTTGATGCCTAAAGAAAAGATGTATATGGAGATGCCTTGCAAGCGAGGTGACAAAAAATTTGAGAAGTGGTCTCCGGAAAAATACAGTAAGGCAAAATATTTGGGGAAGGACACCGTTGCCGGGCTGGCATGCAAGAAATACGAAATTACTGAAAAAAGCGAAAAAATTTATTTTTGGATATCCGGGAAAGCACCCTTTCCTGTAAAAATAGAGAGTAAAAACAGCAGCATGGAGTATAAGAATATAAAAGAGGGCAATGTTCCGAATTCGCTATTTGAGATTCCTCCCGGATATAAAAAGATGTCTATGCCCATGATGCCTGGTGGTGTGGGGTTTCCAAAATAAATTATCAAGCGGGACATATTTGATCAAAGCTATGTATGTCACCGGGAAAATGATTCCTGTTTTTCAAATAATTTTTTTATCGAGCAGATACTTAAATTTGCAACCGTTCGCGGTTC
>DAOWNY010000306.1 GCA_030642325.1 Deltaproteobacteria bacterium | reverse complement strand
TTCCCCTTTTATCCCCGGCATTGTCAGGTAATCGGGGTGGATCTCAGCTTAGATATGCTGAAAAAAGCCCAGGAAAAGATCAATCAAAATAAATTTTCCCACATCCAGCTGCAGGAAATGGATGCTTCCTTTCTGGGCTTTGAGGATAACTGTTTTGATTTTGTATTGGCCGCCTTTGTCATTAGCGTGGTCCCTGACCCCATTAAGGTGGTCTCGGAAATCAAACGAGTCAGCAAAGCAAACGCCAAGATCGCCATCGTTAATCACTTTAAAAGTCAAAATAAATTCATCGGAATACTGGAAGACATGGTTAATCCTGTCTGCACAAGGATTGGGTGGAAATCGAATGTAGAATTGGAATATATTATCGAAAAAAGCAATCTTAAGGTGGATAACATAACTAAATGGAAAAAGAATGATTTGTGGACCATGGTATTTGCAGTTAACAGTGAGTGAGGTTCGTTGCTGCATTTATTAATTCTGCCCAACCGACACATGGACAATTGGTCTTCTGCCACGTTGATAACTGTTTACCTCTTCAATCACCTTATGTTTCTATCACGCCATAATAAATTTTCGCAAACCAAGGGTTTCCTTGTCTTGACATCCTGACCTCTCTGTAATAATCTAAGTATACATTTTTTTTATACTTGCATCTAGATACATCCGGCATTATCAAAAGTAATTAAGACCTAAGTTGAGCGATTAGCTGTCAGCACATAAACGTTTAGCTTTTATAAAACCGAGGTATTACGGCAGCTTGAAATAACACCCAATGGGTGAAAATTTGTAACAGCAAAGTGTTCTGTGATCATTTTGGCTAATAGCTAACTGCTAAAGGCTAACCGCTCAATTCAGGTAAGAGCCACAATCAGCCTAAGTAACCATTAGTTTAGAAAAAGCAGCGGTACAATAATAAAAATAAGGTCTCTTGGAAAATGGAACATAGAACCGACTTTTTAGTTATCGGCAGTGGGATCGCCGGATTATCTTTTGCCTTAAAGGCTTCTCGTTATGGTAAGGTGACAGTCGTTACTAAAAAAGGCAGAATTGAATCCAACACCAATTATGCCCAGGGAGGAATTGCAGCGGTCCTTAGTAAGGATGATGCTTTTATTAACCACCAGGAAGATACTTTAAGGGTGGGGGATGGCCTTTGTCACCCGGAGATTGTGGAAATGGTGGTGAAAGACGGTCCCGTCAGAATTAAGGAATTGGCGGAGTGGGGAGTAAACTTCAGTCTAAGTAAAGAAGGAGAGGGTAAAAATTATGATTTAGGCCGGGAAGGTGGGCATTCGAAAAGGAGAGTGGCTCACGTATTGGACTTTACCGGCCGGGAGATTGAAAATATTCTGGTTGATAAAATAGAAAAAAACCCTCAGATAAATATCTTTGAAAATCACACCGCAGTTGACCTGTTAATGAAATCAAAAGCAGTGGGACATAATGCCAAAGAACAAAATGGGTGTTTGGGAGCTTATGTGCTGGACGTTGAAAAAGGGGTAATCTCTACTTTTACTGCAAAAATTACTGTTCTGGCCACCGGAGGAGCCGGCAAGGTTTATCTTTATACCAGTAACCCGGATATTGCTACCGGCGATGGGATTGCCATGGCCTACCGGGCGGGAGCCGCCGTAGCAAATTTAGAGTTTGTCCAGTTTCATCCCACCTGCCTATATCATCCCAAGGCTAAGTCCTTTTTGATTTCTGAAACCATGCGGGGAGAAGGGGGAATTTTAAGAAAAATAGATGGTTCAACCTTTATGGAAAAATACCATGCCATGCGTGAACTTGCTCCCAGGGACATTGTGGCCAGAGCAATCGACAGCGAAATGAAAAGAACGGGCGACGAACATGTCCTTCTTGACGTCACCCACAAAAAACCTTTTTTTATCAAGGAGAGGTTCCCGCAAATCTTTCAAAAATGCCTCTCTTTTGGAATTGATATCACAAAACAGCCCATCCCGGTAGTGCCAGCGGCCCATTATATCTGCGGGGGGGTGCTCACCGATAAAGACGGACAAACTTCCATCGAAAGATTATATGCTTGCGGAGAGTGTGCCTGCACCGGTCTCCATGGCGCAAACCGGCTGGCGAGCAATTCACTTTTGGAGGCGTTGGTTATTGCCCACCGGGTATTCCTGAAATCCATTCAAGATCTTCAGAAAAATGAATTTTCCTTTCCCCCCGTTGAACCATGGGATACGATGGGGGCCACGGATAGCGATGAGACGGTAGTAATATCTCAGAACTGGGACGAAATCCGGATGTTTATGTGGAACTACGTGGGAATTGTTCGATCCAACAAAAGACTGGCCCGCGCCAAACGAAGAATTGAGATGATCCAGAAGGAGATAGCCGAATATTATCGTAATTTCATTGTTACAAACGACCTCGTAGAACTGAGAAATATTGCCACTGTGGCGGAAATCATCATCAATTCTGCCTGCCTGAGAAAAGAAAGTCGAGGCTTACACTATAATATCGACTACCCCGAAAAAGATGAAAATAAAAAAGGTGATACCGTCCTCACCCGCAAAATGATCCATTCCTGTTAATTACCGGCAGACCCGTCGG
>DAOWNY010000162.1 GCA_030642325.1 Deltaproteobacteria bacterium | reverse complement strand
TTACATTTGCCGATCTAATTCCAACTTAAGTTGAGCGATCAGCTGTCGGCACACAAACGTTTAGCTTTGAAAAACCGAGGTATTACGGAAGCTTGAAATAACACCCAATGGGTGAAAGTTTTTAATAGCAAAACATCCTGTGATCATTTTGGCTAATAGCTGACTGCTAAAGGCTAACCGCACAGTTTTAAAAATTTGGCCGGAGGGATAAACTTCTGCGGGAAATGAATGGGATAGAGCAGTAAATAAGGAGAAAATATAACTTTCATGGAAAAAATAGCCGGCGAACATAGCAGGAGAAGCAATAATTCGGAAAAATCGCCTAAACTCACCGGAACCACCCACAACCAAGAGCCGGATTATACAAAGCCCCTTTACGAACTTCCTGTAAAGACCGGTGAACGGCTTATGAGAAGGTTAAGCTTTCTTTACGGGGAAGATACGGCAAAAGAATACATGCCCGAACTGGAACGAATCCTTAAAATTTACTATGCCCACAAACCCGAAGCGTTAATCCAGCGAGAAAGTGCTTCAAGAGCCTTTGATCGATTTTCCGAAAAGGACATAATTCTTATCACTTACGGTGATTTATTGCATGGTGAGGAACGATCGCCCCTCTCCACTCTGGCAAAATTTTGCGATACCTTTTTGGAAGGAACCATAAATACTCTTCATATCCTCCCATTTTTTCCCTACTCCTCTGATCGGGGATTTTCCATCATCGATTTTGAGACGGTGGATCCTAATCTGGGCTCATGGCAGGATATTGAAGATCTGGAAAATCGCTATCATCTCATGTTTGACGGGGTCATCAATCATGTCTCATCAAAGAGCCGCTGGTTTCAAGAATTTTTGAACGGCAGCCCCTATTACTGGGATTTTTTTATTGCCTTTGTTTCCCCCTCCGACCTTAGACCCGAACACCGGAGGATGATTTTTCGTCCCCGAACCTCCAACATTCTTTCGGAATTTCAGACCATCAACGGCCCAACATATGTCTGGACCACCTTCTCCCGCGATCAGATTGATCTTAATTATAAAAATCCCGCTGTTTTGATCCGGCTCATAAGTATCCTGCTTCTGTATGTCCGTCACGGGGCGGACATAATACGTCTGGATGCCATCACCTATTTATGGTCGGAGCCTGGGACTCGCTGTGTGCATCTGGATCAAACCCATGAAATAATAAAACTCATCCGGGAAATTCTGGATGCGGTGGCACCGCGGGTAGCGCTGATAACCGAAACCAATGTGCCCCATGAAGAAAATATCTCTTATTTCGGCAATGGTTACGATGAGGCGCAAATGGTATACAATTTTGCTTTGCCCCCCATTGTTCTCTATACCTTCTACGCCGAAGACGCCACTACTCTCTCCCGCTGGATTAGCGATTTAAAGGCCCCTCCTCCTGCCACCTTCTTCAATTTTCTGGATTCTCATGACGGCATCGGGCTTATGGCGGTCCGGAACATACTTGACAAAGAAAAAATTGATCTTATCATTAAGAAGGCGGGGGAGCATGGTGGGTATATCTCCTATAAAACCGGCGAGGATGGCACTGAAGTGCCCTACGAAATAAACATTACCTGGTTTAGTGCCCTGAACCACGAGGAGAGCGAGGGGGAGGATATCGCTTTCCAGGTGAAGCGTTTTGTTGCTTCAAGAATCATTGCCCTGGTTATTCGGGGCGTTCCGGGAATTTACCTTCACAGCTTAATGGGAACTCGCAATGACATCGAAAGCGTATTAAAAACCCATCAAAAGCGGAATATTAACCGGACCGTTATATCCTACAAGGCCATCACCAAAGCTCTGGAAAACCCCCTTTCCAAAATTTCCCGGATCAACCGGGAACTCGGCAGGCTTATCACCATCCGAACCCGACAGCGCGCCTTTCATCCAGGCGGGGATCAAAAGGTCTTAATGCTGTCCCCTTACGTTTTTGCGGTATTACGGATATCCCCCGAAAAAGATCAACATATTATCGCCCTCACCAACGTGACCGGTAAGGTTTGTCACCTTGAGATTTCCCCTCACGAGCTCGGTCTTCCCGAACGTTGTACCCTCGATACTCACTGGTATGATCTGGTAAGCGAAATGGAATGGGAGATGGAAGACCAAAAACTCTATATTACCTTACAACCCTACGACACTATTTGGCTCAGACCCTTGCGGGAAATTAATACTGCATAAACTACAAGTTTGGTAACTCCTTGCAGCAGCCCTTATTTCATCAGTAACCGTTTACGGTTTTTATTCAATGAATTATATAAAATTTTGGGCATTTTAATATTGCTTTCAACGTATCAGCTCAATAAAAAGGGGTAAAACTGCATCCGGATTCCCGCGCATTCTGGAATGACGGTTGCAGCATGCCATCACAATCCCCGTTTTCACGGGGACACGGGGACAAGTTTCAGTAAACTGGTAATGCTCCCCTGTGAACCGTAAACTGTAAACAGGATACTTTCATCAATGCCCCTTTGGGAGAGCGAACCATGTATTGTCATTAAGCGGTTGCTTTTCCGGGAGGACTACGGGATGCATCGGTTTCTCTGTTTGACTAGTTTTTTCTTCTTGTCATAGTTTTGACGGAACGTCAAAAAAAATCCAGCACAAATTTTTACATGAATACTTCTTAATCTTGTTTCATCATCTGCCGCGTTAATTACCGGATTGCCTGTTATATAGTGTCCCGCAGGATTTATTGGCACAAAACATGCGAAACTATTGAAATAATAAAAAATCGATCGGTCCTTTTGGGGAAACTTAAATGCGAAAACGGGCAAGGATATTATTTTTCAAAACCGTTGGATGAAAAAGCTGCCGAAGATTTTTTACGGACGGAGCCCCGGTGGTAATACCATGTTTAAAGGGCGACGGATTAGAACATGGCGCCAAAAAATTCACGGATCTTATCCTTGGCGTCATCTAAATAGGCCCTCATATCTTCCAAATCTTCTTCATCCATGTCGACTACCTGAAGATCTTCCTCCGGAATTTCCGGAAATGCAAAACTACCCCCCATCTCCAGGCCAAGCTCTTGGGAAAGGATGTCGGCGATTCGGAGCATGGCAACATCCTGAGCGTTAGTCCCTTCCGGGACCTCATGCTGATGATGGATAGCAATGGGGTTACTGATTATATCCGGGAACTTCCATCTCGTCAGAAGCATTGCCCCAACTTCACCGTGGTCAACGCCGATTATTTTGCGCTCGGCAATATGAAGTTCAGCTTCACCGGAGGTGAAAGTTTCCTCCAGTGCATGATGGAAAAGATCGGTAAAAAATTGATCCAGGACAATTTTACCGATATCGTGGAGGAGGCCGACGATAAAAAAATGGTCACAATCCCTTCCCTTCCCGAATTTATCACCCATTTCTTTTAAGAGCGTCGCTACTGCCAGGCTATGCAGCCATAAGCCTTCCTGGGAAAAGTAGGAAGATTTTTTTTTCGAGGGCAAGCTACGGACGACCCCAACGGAAAGGGCCAGAGACCTGACCATGTTAAAACCCAGCAAAGCAACCGCTCTTGTTAAATTTGTTATTTCTTTATAAAATCCGTAATAAGCCGAATTGGCAACTTTAAGAATTTTAGAGCTGAGAGCGGGATCGTGGGAAATCAGCTCGGTTATATCCGAGGCACTAGTGGTAGCGCTTTGCGTTAAATTGAGAAGTTTTGGAACCACCACCGGAAGAGTAGGAAGTTCGTCTACTTTGGCAAAAAGCTTTGATCGAAGTTCATCTTTTTCCATACTTTTTTCCCGTTCATATTAAATGATTAAATAATGATTAATACTCATTGCCGGCAAAAAATAGAGGGGGCTCGATATGTCTTTACAATAACAAGTTGATGAACAAAATTATAATTTCTCTAAAAAATCGAACTAAGGGGTCAATTACACCAAGAAAAAGCGCCCCGATGACGATAAACATCCCGTAGGGCTCCAGTTTGGAAATCTGGTAGCGAAGATTGGGTGAGGCAAACCCCATTAGAATTTTGCTGCCATCAAGGGGGGGGATGGGGATAAAGTTGAATGACGCGAGAACAATATTTATGTAGGCGACTGTGTTTAAGATAGTGGGCATAACTCCCCAGGGAGAAAACCCTCCTTTTCTCAGAATTAACAGTGCTAAAAAAGCAACTGCGATATTGGCAAGGGGTCCTGCTGCAGCTATACATATCAACCCCTTTCGATAATTTCTAACTTGATTAAAGTTAACCGGCACCGGTTTGGCCCAGCCAAAACCCACGACGAGCAACATCAAAGTGCCTACCGGGTCCAGGTGCGAACGGGGATTAAACGATAGCCTCCCCATTAACCTTGCGGTGGGATCTCCCATTTTATCCGCTACCCAGCCGTGAGCGACTTCATGGACAATGATGGAGTAGAGGAGAGGAATAACCAGGAAAAGAAAGGCAACAGGATCTCTGACCAGCAAGGAAATGAGCCCCATTTTGGCCTCCTCCCCAAGGAATTAACTGCCTTATTCTACGAAGACAACCCCTCAAGGTTAAGG
>DAOWNY010000097.1 GCA_030642325.1 Deltaproteobacteria bacterium | reverse complement strand
TTCTTTGATTGCCGCAATACGGCGGATATCCAGCCTCATTGAAGAATAAAACTTGAGGGCGTTTCCTCCGGTAGTGGTTTCCGGATTGCCGAACATGACGCCGATCTTCATCCGGATTTGATTGATGAAGATGACGGTGGTCATTGATTTACTGATCGCGGCGGTCAGTTTTCGGAGGGCCTGGGACATCAGTCTTGCCTGGAGGCCCATATGAGAATCACCCATTTCTCCTTCTATTTCCGCCTTGGGAACCAAGGCGGCGACCGAGTCGATCACCAGAACATCGATTGCCCCCGACCTGACCAGGATATCGGTAATTTCCAGGGACTGCTCCCCGCTGTCCGGCTGGGAGACCAGAAGTTCATCGGTATTAATCCCGACTTTACGGGCATAATCCACATCAAGGGCATGTTCTGCATCAATGAAGGCGGCAACTCCACCGGTTTTTTGGGCTTCACTGATGATATGGAGGGTGAGGGTAGTCTTTCCTGAGGATTCCGGACCAAATATTTCCACCACCCGGCCCCGGGGAAGCCCCCCTATTCCCAGGGCAATATCGAGGGAGAGTGAACCGGTGGAAATAGTGGGAACATCGTGAACAAAGGCATCATTCCCCAGCTTCATAATCGATCCCTTCCCGAACTGTTTTTCGATCTGTGAAAGAGCCAGATCAATCGCCTTTCCCCGATTAGCATCCATTCCCATAACAACCCCCTTCTTATTTTTATTTTTATTCATTTTTCTTAAAAGGTAAATCGACAGTTTTAAGTTTAGTATGAATGGCACCCCTGGGGGTGAGATTACTCCCAAACAGCACTAAACTCTTTACTGCAAATGATCCAAAATCTTTATCGGCATAATTATCCAACACTTGAGAGATATCCCTTCTGCCCCGGGACGACTTGATTCTGCCCAGCGTGAGATGGGGGTTGAAAGGTCTTTTTTCCGGCTTGAAGCCCATATCTGTAAAATTTTTCTCCAGTTCCCGCAGGATCGTTGTCAGCTGATCTCCTTTTTCCTCTACTCCCAACCAGATTACCCGGGGGGAACGGGAGTTGGGGAAGGCCCCCATTCCTGCAATCCGAAGAAAAAAGGGATTTTTTAAAAAGGCCACGGATTCCATTCGGGAGCCGACCCGATCGATATCCTTTTTTTCAATGTTGCCGAAGAATTTTAAGGTGATATGGATGCTTTCCGGCTTCACCCATTTTACATCCCCCGGGGATGAACTGAGGGTTTCCAGGACACTGCCAATTTTTTTTATGATAGGGTGCGGGATGTCAATTGCCAAAAAAGAACGGATTCCTGCCATCTGATAACCCAATTGGATAAAAGTTATAAGTAACCGTTCAATGTCGTTAAGTTAAGAGTTTTTTTATGTCAAGAACCGGACTTGGACAAGATATTCTTAAATTGATAGCATTGAGTAACCGTTTACGGTTATTACTTCAAAAAATATCCCCGTATGAGGTTGAGGGCGGTCTGGGAAGTCATCAGCTTAATCAACTCCCGTCCTCCGGGGAATTGATAGTCTTTCACCTGTGTATTTTTTCCATCGGTAAGCGCAATGAATACTCGGCCCACCGGATTTATCTTCGTTCCACCCCCGGGACCGGCAACCCCGGTCACCGCCAGGCCCAGGCTGCTTTTTCCCACTTTCCTCACTCCCTGCGCCATACTGCATGCCGTCTTATCACTGACTGCCCCAAATTCCTTAATGAGATCAGCCCGGACTCCTAAAAGATCGATTTTTGCCTGATTACTGTATGCTACCACTCCCTGGTTGAGATAATCAGAACTCCCCGGAATGTTGGTCAGGCGATGGGTAATTAATCCTCCAGTACACGACTCGGCCACCGCCAGGGTCATGTTATTGGTGCGTAATAAATCCCCCACCACACTCTCTAAGGTTTGTGCATCGCAGCCAAAGACAAAAGGCTCAAGTCTTTGGCTGATTTTTTGGCTAACCTCGAACAGAATCTTTTCAGCCTCCTCTGCCAAGCTGCTTTCCACCGTTATCCGGATGTGATTTTCCGGATAATCGGGCAGAAAGCTGATCTTTACATTTTCATATCCCTCCAGAACCCCCCGCAGGCATTCCTCGACCCTGGTCTCAACGATTCCGAAGACTTTCAGGGTGCGGGTTTTAAATACCTGGTCCTGTCTGTTTTTCCCGGCCAGAAAAGGGATGATGTTTTCCTTCAGCATGCCTCGTAACTCCCGGGGAACCCCGGGTAAAACAATAATTGGTTTTTCCCGGAAGTTTACGATAAAGCCCCCGGCAATACCAACCGGATTATCAACTATTTCCGCTCCCTCGGGGAAAAGGGCCTGCTTTTTATCGCTTTTTGCCATATTGAGGCCCATATTTCCCAGTTTTTCTTCGATCAGACTTAAAATCCGATTATTTATCACCAGCTTTTTCCCCACCATTCCTGAAATGGTTTCCCGGGTAATATCATCGTCGGTTGGGCCGATCCCGCCGGTCAAGATAATCAAATCGGATTTTTCCAGGGCATGGTGGACCGTTTCCCTGATCAGTAAGGCATCGTCACCCACGGATGTACATCTTGTTGTTTTAATCCCGATGGATGCAAGACTTACAGAGATAAATGAGGAATTAGTATCTACTATTCCTCCCGATATCAACTCATCCCCGATGGTCAATATTTCCGCCTTCACTAAAATCCATCTCCTGTAAAATTATAATCATAAAGATTCATTATTCGTAAGGTAAAAAAAAGACGTTATCCATTAATCAAAAAGCCGGGAAGGTTTAAAAGAGCTGCTTTGATCCTGAACCGCCCGGTACACCTCTTTTAGGGCTATCCCCCGCTCTTTTGCTATCTGTTTGCACCCCTCATATTCGGGAAAAAGCTCCCAGTTTCCGTCGATACCTTTTGCCACTTTAACCGGGATGCTGCCGTACCTGGTGGGTAATTCTTCCGACCAGCGGGGTAATTTGAAACGTTCCACTTCATAACACCTGATTCCTAACGTGGTGGTTTCTTGAAAGATTTTTTTTATTAATGCCGACTTTTTACCTTCTTCGCAAATAATTCTCAACAGCACCCCCGGTCGATTTTTTTTCATCTGCAAAGGCTGAAAGGACACATCAAATGCTCCCATTTCAAGAAGTCGTTCCATCAGATAACCGTGAATCTGAGGATTCATGTCGTCAATGTTGGTCTCGATAACAATGGCCCGGTCGGTGGTGATTTTTTCCTCCGCCTCACCCAGGATAATTCGCAGGAGGTTAGGCCGATCTTTAAATATTTTTGTTCCCACTCCATAGCCCACCCGCTCGATTTCCATGGGGGGAATGGGGCCGAATTCAGTAGTGATAACCTTCAAGATGGCCGCCCCGGTTGGGGTTACCAGCTCATCCTCTATTCCGGCGGAATGGACGGGAACGCCCCTTAACAATTCCACGGTGGCAGGGGCGGGAAGGGGAATGATCCCGTGCCGGCACTTGGTAAAACCCGATCCCATAGGGAGGGATGAGGTGTGAACCTGACTGATCTTGAGAAAATGGAGTCCGATTCCCGCGCCTACGATATCCACCAGGGAGTCAATCGCCCCCACTTCATGAAAATGGACCGCCTCGATTTTTTGCCGGTGAATTTTTGCCTCGGCTATCGCCAATTGCTGAAAGACGGCAATGCTTGTTTCCTTGACTGCAGAATTGAGAGAACTATCTTTAATGATTTCCTTGATCTCCCGGAAGGTTCTCCCCTTTTCCGCCGCCGCCGGGAGCTTAATGGTTATCTTTTTCCCTTGTAAGTTCATTCGTTGAGCGGTGGATATCTCCAGATCAAAATCCGGAAGCGGCAATCTTTTCAATTCATGGAGAAGCAGGTCCCCGGGGAGTCCCAAATCCAAAAGGGCCCCCAGGATCATATCCCCGCTAATACCGGAAAAACAGTCAAAAAAAGCAATCTTCATTGGTTTATGGTTTTATACCCGGGCAAGTATTAGAGTAACCGTTCACGGTTGCCGGCTTACGGTTCACGGTTTTTCAATGAAATGAATTTTGTAACGATGTAAATTGGCTAACAGCTAACAGCTAAATGCTCAATTCAGGCAATAGTTAACTGTCTGCAAACCGTAAACTGTGAACGGATATGTATTAGATTGCCCCGTAAAATTGATATTTGTTGTTGTGATTATTGCCGGTTTTTCCTTAAAAAAGACTAAGACAGGGACGAAAGGCGCCATAAAGAAATCGAATCCTGTGCAATAATAGTAGTTGCTTTTTGCTGTTGGGCCGAACATATGTTCCTGGCCGGAACGTTTAGACACCTGGCCCGACAACCGAGTCTCAGATTCGATTGATCAAACCGGCATTATAACCCGCTCCAAAGCCGTTATCGATGTTGACCACCGTAACCCCTGCCGCGCAGCTGTTCAACATCCCCAAAAGAGCGGTTACTCCGCCAAAACTGGTCCCGTACCCTACACTGGTGGGAACGGCAATAATGGGCTTTGCCACCAACCCCCCCACCACACTGGGCAATGCCCCTTCCATCCCGGCCACTACAATCAGCACCTGGGCGGATAATAATTTATCTTTTTGGCTGATCAGCCGGTGAAGCCCCGCCACACCCACATCGTACAGGTAGTCTGTTTTGTTTCCCATCATTTGGGCAGTAATCAATGCTTCCTCGGCTACCGGGATATCAGAAGTTCCCGCACTGATTACCAGAATGGTCCCCTTTCCCTTCACTTCAATATGCTCGTTTACTAAGGTTAGCGAACGGGAGTCGGGATGATAGTTGACTTCAGAGAAGGCTTGCTTAATTATCTCCGCTTTTTCAGGTGCCACCCTCGTCACCAGGATATTGTCTTGTTTTTCTTTCATTTTATTCATAATTTCCAGAATTTGCCGGGCGCTCTTTCCTTCTCCCCAGATCACTTCGGGAAAACCCTGCCGTAGGGACCGATGGTGATCAATCGTAGCGAACCCGATCTCCTCGAAGGGAAGATGCTTTAATATGTTGAGGGCAGTATCCACATCTACTTGATCATCTTTAACTTTCTCCAGGAGTTTTTTCAGGTAATCTAAGTTCATTTTATTTATTTTTTGCTTTATTGGGTATATCGTTTAATGGAAAACGAATCAGGAAGGAAACCAATCCGAAATTCTATCTTATGTCTAATCCACCCGGTTTTTCAATTTTTACAATAAAAACAAAAAAATATCAAGGAGTTTCAACCGGCAATAATTTCCGACACCTTTTTCTGCATCTCCTGAAATTTTTTTTCATCATAGGGCGGTAAATTTTTGAAGGCAGGTACAAGGGGGTCGGCGGCATTAAAATTTTGGAGGGTCAGGGCTTTCACCCCTTTAAGTTGGTGGGCAAGTCGATAGACAGCTTCTTCCGGAAGGATTCGGGGAAGAATGGTAGTGCGAAATTCTGTAGACAGGGAGGAAGCCTTAAGGATTTTTATACTCTCTTTTATTTTTTTTACATCCACTGCGCATCCCGCTGACAGGTGATAGGAGAAGTCATCAAGGGGACCCTTCACGTCCATTGCTACGTAATCCAGCATTCCGTCGGCAATCAGTTTTTTTAAAAAAAGGGGGTGAGTTCCGTTGGTATCCAGTTTCACTAAAAAACCGGCTTTTTTGATCTCTTTGATCAGATGGGGAAGGCCGGCATGGATGGTAGGTTCCCCACCGGTGATACAAACCCCCTCAACCCAGTCCTTCAAATTTATCAATTGCTCCATGATCTCTTTTAGAAAAAAAGATTTGAGGTTTCGGGAATTAAAAATCAATTCGTGATTATGGCAGTATGGACAACGAAGATTGCATCCGGGAAGAAATATTACCGAACAGACCTTACCCGGCCAGTCAACAAAAGAGGTATCCAAAAATCCTTTTATCAGTATTGCTTCTTTTTCCATAATCTTCTCAACAAACTATGCTCTCATATCGCCGGGATCAACCGGAACAAGTCCCTTCAAATAATTAATTACTCCTTCCCCATACTCCCTGACGGCGGAAAAATCAAAAGATTTATCGTGTCCGATATAAAGGGCAGGGGTTTTGATGGCATCGTCCTTCCACATGTCGTAAAAACAAGCCAGGCTCAAACCCTCGGGTTCTTCCAGGGAATACTCGGTGATATCCGCATTTTCGTAATAATTTTTGTTTTTAAAATCTTCACATTGTGCACAACCGGTTTTAGTAAAGACGATTTTTACCATTTTATATTTTTTCATTTCAATCGCTCCTTATTAAATGTATTAAAGGTTGATGGTCAGTTTAACGGATTCGTCGGCATTTTCTTTTTTTATGAAAGCCTGGTTACGGTTGCGGTCGTGAAGTTCCCCAAGTTTTCCCTTGTTCCAACTGGAAATTTTCGTGAAATATCCGGTAATCCTGGTAATACCCTCTACCTCCGAACTACCGCAGTAATCACAATCATCTTTTAACCCCCTGGATGTTTTGCCGCAGCTATTGCAAGTGGTAAACTCCGGGGAGAAGGCAATTTGATCGTTTTGGGTAAACCGGAATGTTTTGGTAACAAAATCAGCCAAAGAACCGGGATTGGGCCGAGATTCTCCCAGCCAGACATGGGTTAGGGCTCCAGCCTCAATGATGGGATGGAAAAACCCCTCTTTTTTAACCCGCTCAATGGGATTTAAGGAGGAAGAAACATTGAAGAGGGTTGAATTGGTATAATATACCTCCCCGCGGGAGATATCACCCTTGACAATGTGACCGGCCATGGGAGAATGGTATCTTAAGTCCAACCTGGCAAAACGATATGCAGTACTTTCTGCGGGGGTTTGCTCTAAAACGAACCGCAGCCCATGTTTTTCACTTAGCCTGTCAACCAGGAGCTTCATGTGGGCGATAATTTTGAGGCCAAATTTCAAGGCCTCATCCGATTCGTGCAGTTCCTGACCGGTATGGATCTGTACCAGTTCATTTAAGCCCAGCATGCCGATAAGATAGGTAGCCCGCTTCATCCTTAGATAGGATTGTCCGTCCTGGTTCATGGTGAGCAGTGCCAACGGACCTTTTTCTCCCAGGGAGAGCAATTTCTCGATGAATATC
>DAOWNY010000285.1 GCA_030642325.1 Deltaproteobacteria bacterium | reverse complement strand
TTATTTTTGGCAATCATAACTACCCAGTTGATTGCCACATTGATAGTTGTTTATGGTATTATTCTTCCTTCCATAGGATGGAAACTTGCTCTTTTTGTATGGGGATATGCCCTATCCTGGTTTTTATTCAATGATCTTGTCAAATTGGGGGCTTACAGGATATTTGAACATGGTTTGATGGGGAAAGGGCATCTTGAAAGAATAAAAATTCCTATTGGTAAGTAATTCTTATTTTTTTAAGTTTCGGCAATAAAAATCATTCCTGATTTCCGAAACTCAATAATAATATTTCGGCATGCCATTATTTCATGGGGCAGGCATAAACTGATTGCCGGAAAAAGGCTTTTCTTTTTCCCATTGCTTGACACCTCCTGATACTATAAATTAAATCAGCTATTCAAGGTGTCAACAGATTTAGGACAATTGGGAAAATGATCCTTTATCCTAAGTTGAGCGATTAGCTGTTAGCAATTAGCGTTTAGCTTTGAAAAATTAAGGTATTACGTTAACAAGAAATATCACCCAATGGGTGAAAGTTTGTAATAGCAAATTCTCCTGTAATCATTAAACATAGCTAACTGCTAAAGGCTAACCGCTCAATTCAGGTTTATAGGTCATGTCCTTAATCAGATAGGGAATATTGATAAATTTTTCAAGAGAAAACAGATGAAAATTTTGGAAATGCACACATTGATAGCCCTGGGTATCCTCTTTATCGCCGGGTATCTGGGAGGTCGATGTGCTAATTATCTTAAATTTCCCCGGGTAACCGGATATATCATTGCCGGAATTTTATTAAGCCCATCTCTGTTCGGGCTTCTTCCCCAAAGAGTGGTGGAAGAAGAATTTTCAATCGTGACCGACATAGCGCTGGCTATCATCGCCTATTCCATCGGGGGAAGTCTCAAATTATCCAGCCTCAAGCTTTTAGGCAAAAGCATTTCGTGGATTACTGTAAGTCAAGCCCTATTCGCCTTCATTTTCACTTTTATCCTCATTCTTGCTTTAAGCCCATATTTTTTAGGGACCAAAATACCGCACGCCTCCTTTCTGGAAATTTATCTCCCCCTGGCATTAATCATCGGGGCGGTGTCTACGGCTACGGATCCCGCTACTATTTTAGCTATTATCCATGAATATAAAGCCAAAGGTCCGTTAACTACCACCCTCCTGGGGGTGGTGGCATTAGATGACGGAGTGGCCATCATCCTGTATGCCTTTGCCGGCACTGTAGTCGGTGCCTTAAGGAAGGTAGGCAGCATTTCTTTGTACAACATGTCTGTTGAGCCCCTTATCGTTATTATGGGTTCTCTCTTTTTGGGAACAATTTTCGGTTTTTTATTAACAAAGATTGCCCCCTGGATCAAAAGAAGAGAATCCCTGCTGGTGGTTATTTTAGGAAACATCTTCCTTTGCACCGGAATCTCCACTCAATTAAATTTTTCTCCTCTTCTGGCAAATATGATGCTGGGATTTTTTGTAGTCAACAGAGCCAAGCATAGCCACGATCTTTTTCGGGCGATAGAAGAAAATGTTGAGGAACTTCTATTCGTCCTCTTTTTTACCTTAGCTGGAGCTTACATCAATTTAGCAGTCATGAAAATTGCCGGAGTTTTGGCGCTTATCATCACTATGGCTCGCTTCATCGGTAAATTCCTGGGAGCAAGGTTGGGGGCAGACCTTTCCCATGCTCCGGAGGTGGTGAAAAAATATCTGGGATACAATTTACTTCCCATAGCCGGGGTAGCCATGGGTCTTGTTCTTATGGGCAAAACCCTTATGGCATCTTCGCCCCTGGTTGCCGAAATTATGGTCAACGCAGTATTGGGGTCGATTATTATTAATGAATTAATAGCCCCTCCTTTGCTTAAATTTATTATCATTCGGTCAGGCGAAGGCACTAAGGAGTAGCCTATGCAAATCAAAGACATCGTCGAAGTTTCAGAAGACAGGCAGATTCCTCTTGTAAAGGAAGATGAAACCATCAAAGGAGTGCTGAAAAAAATGTTGCAATATCCCCACACCCGCCTGATTTATGTGGTTGATGAAAACGACATCTGCAAGGGAACGATTTCCCTGGGTAGTCTGGTCAGGCATCTGTTTCCCCATGGTTTTGAACCGGTTATCCATACTCGATCACTGATATCTATGATTACCTCGGAAACTGCCCAGGACATTATGAACAGGGGATTAATTTATGCTACCAATAATGATAATGTAGAATCAGTTATTGAAAAGATGATAAAAGCAGGGGTAAAGGAAATCGCCATATTGGACAGTAAAAAAAGGGTTATTGCAGACCTTACCATGTTGGATCTCTTAAAATATTATCATTTAGGCGGGAATACATAATTATTATTTAACAACGAGGCTGTCTGATAACGGAGAAAGTGGCTCTCATTGAGCAAGAAATTTCTTGAATTTTTTATAGGAAACCCGCTCTGTGTTGCATAGTTCTCTCCTTAAAAACACCAAGTTATTTTTTTCGAGCCCTTAGGCCGGATTTTTCACGAGTTAGAGCGGTGCAGGAACAAGGCATTTCAGCCGTGAGACCCTTCAGTCTTTATCTATTTAAAATTTTCCGTAGCAGGGCATATGACCCTGCTTGTCGCCCGAACAAGGGGTCCGTTCTGGAAAGTCAAACCTGCCCGGCCTTTATTTTTGGCAATCATAACTACCCAGTTGATTGCTACATTAATAGTTGTTTATGGGATTATCCTCCCGTCCACAGGCTGGAAATTTTCACTTTTTGTGTGGTGGGGGATACGCCCCGGTCTGGTCCGTATTTAATGATGGTGCTAAATCGGCAGCCTATAAAGTATTTGA
>DAOWNY010000260.1 GCA_030642325.1 Deltaproteobacteria bacterium | reverse complement strand
GGGACATTGCATTGCATTTTAGAAGGGTTAAAGAAGGGTCTTATTACCATGCCCATAGTGGAGCGCCGGGATTATCCTCAGCCAAAATATTGGTATGAGTATACACAAAAATATGCGAACACCTGTAAAATAGGAGCGCACGGTGAACTTAAGGGGTGGAAAGCCGGTGTTCCCTTTCCCACACCTTCCAGTGGACGGGAGATGGCCTGGAACCTGGATCGGAAATATCAGGGGTCGGACCAGTATTCCACAAAAGACGGGGAGTGGCATCTATTTAATAAGCAGGCCGAGCTGGAAAGAAAATACGTATGGGATTACTGGGAGCTTAAATATAACGGGAGGGTGCGGGTACCACCCCTCCATAGTTTCCCGAATAATCCCTTTGTGCAAAGAAAATTTTGTTTTCGCATTAACAGCCCCTTTGACGTTAAAGGGTTTTGCATGATTCGTACCCGTTTTGAGGATATTTTACGGGCCGATGAGGTCTATAGTTATATCCCGGCCATTCGTAGGATAAGGCGTCTGGTGTCAACCGATACAGCTGATCCGATGCTGGGAAGTGATATTATCTACGATGACTTCAACCTGTTTTGGCAAAAAATTACCCCCGGGATGACCTGCGGGATAAAAGAGAGAAATATGCTGGTGACTTCCCACAGGCTTGCTTATGAACATAATGGGAGCCAGATGGCTCCATGCCGGAAAAATGTTTTTCAGATGAATTGGGAAATTCGGCCGGTTTATGTTTTTACCATGCATCCCAATGACCCTGATTATCCTTACAGCAAGAGGGTGGTGATTATGGAGAAGCAGCGAATGGTTCCCAATGGATATGCGGTAAATACTTATGACCAGAGCGGCAGGTTGTACCGGGGGCAATGGTTTCTTAATACTATCCTTGAGCCGCCTTATTATGAACCAAGCACGGCGGGGGTACGTTACGATAACTTTATTACCGGGCATTCTACTGTTTTGAGGTGGAAATTTATCAAAGCTGCGGATACCTCTGTAAAGCCCGAAATATTTTCCTTCAATTATTTATTGAGAGGGGCCAGATAAGTTTTGATAAATATCGCAACAGGGGGTAAGATAAAGCTATAAAAAATTAAAACTCTCCGTGAAAATTTATTATGTTAAGATGGAGTCTTATTGCTTGCTTCATTTACTGCCGTCTTTCCCGGATGAGAATTGAAGAAATAAATAATCGATTCATCAACCTTCAACGGTGGATGAATCAATTGAGTGGTTTAGACCATATTCGCCTTTTAGATCTCCATGAACCGTTTAGCTGGATTATTATTGAAGATGACAAAAACGGCCTTGCTTCGGAACCACGTACTCCCCATCTTATATATTTTATAAGGTGATAAAATCACTCGTGCCGTTTACGGCATTAAAATATATGCCTTTAGAGGTATTTTGCAGGTTGCGAAATTTTCAGCGGCAGTGTCTGCAACTGAAGCGTAAAAAGGGGAGGTAAAAGAGCCAAATGATAGTCCTCAGCATTTTAGGCAGCCCACGGGGCAGGGAGAGTAACACCTTGAAGCTGGTGGAGGGGGTCCTGAGCGCTCTACCTGATTTCGACACACCCCGGGTTTTTTTAGATGAATTAAATATAAAATATTGCCGGGGATGCCTTAAATGTCTTTCCGAGGGGAATTGCCCCCAGCAGGATGATTTTCAAAATATTCAAAGGATGATGCTCCATGCAGATGCCATCCTCTTGTCAAGTCCCACATACCTCTTAACCGTTTCAGCTCAAATGAAAACTTTTTTAGATCGGGCTTCTTTTATGGCCCACCGCCCTGTTTTAATGGGTAAGTACGGATTATCGGTCTCTGTTTCCGGGGGTGGGATGGGGGAAGAGGCTACGGTGGAATACCTAAACAGGGTGTTAAGAATGTGGGGGGTTAATGTGATAGGGAGCATTACAGGTACGGCAATTGATCCTGATGATTTTAAGCGGATACCTGATTTGGCTGAACGTTCTTTTCAATTGGGAAAAGACCTTGGTGATGCCTTAAAGGGACGCAGGTTTTATCCCCATTCGGTGGAATTTACCCGTTTGGGTAAATTATACATGAAAGATATCATCTTGAAAAACAAAGACCGGCTTATGGCTGACTATAATTATTGGAAAGAAAAAGGTTGGCTGTAGGTAAGTTAAGGTGTTGGATACGTTTGATGGATAAATTGGAGTTAAGGAGGTAAAAGAAATAATGGGATGGGATACCAAAAAAACGATTGTTTCAATCATTTTTATCAGTTTTGCTCTTCTTTACGGTTCTTATCTCTTCTTGCAGGAAACCGTGAAACAGGTAGAGTTGATTAGCGAGAAAGCGGTTAAGCAGGAAAGAAAGATTAGGGATCACCTGTTCGGAGTGGGGGGGGCAGGAACTGATAATGTATGGGTAGTTGGATACCGCGGCACCATCCTCCATTCCAATGACCGGGGGAAAAATTGGGATCTTCAGTCAAGCGGGGTTGACTGGGCTTTAGCGGATACGGATTTTTTGAATCCCCGGGTGGGCTGGGTAGTGGGCCGGCACGGGACCTGCCTTTATACTGATGACGGAGGAGAACATTGGCAAAAACAGTGCACCGGGGTAACGAAATATTTGCTGGGAGTAGACTTTGTTGATAAAAATGAGGGATGGATAGTGGGAGAAGGAGGCGTTATCCTTCATACCATGAATGGGGGTAACACTTGGGAGCAAAAGGAGAAACCCCCGCTCAGCCAGGCATTAGAGGACTTAATGATTGAAGCCCCAATTTTAAATGAAGTATTTTTTATTGATTCCAGGCAGGGATGGATAGTGGGAGAAGCGGGAACCTTACTGCGTACCCGCAATGGAGGAGAGAGCTGGCAACAGGTAGAGGTGGGAACGACTACCACTATGTTTGATATCAAATTCCACAATAAGATCGGGATAGCAGTGGGTCTTAACGGATTTATTCTGAGGAGTGGAGACGGAGGCGAAACCTGGGAGAAGGCTGACAATGATTTTAAGGGGCATATCTTTGAGCTGGATTTTGTGGTGCGGGGAAACAGCCTTTATATTTTTGCCGTTGGACAGGGAACCTTCATCTTTTCACATAGTGATGGAGTTGCATGGGACAGGGTCACCCGTTACCTTGG
>DAOWNY010000008.1 GCA_030642325.1 Deltaproteobacteria bacterium | reverse complement strand
TATCCCTGTAAAATATTTTGCATCAAGCAGAAAGAAACATCCCCATGGATACTTTAAGGGAGAAAGCAAAAATTGTACCAATAAAATTAATTTAGTGCCATGTCACGTGTCAAATGACGTAAGATTGCGCAGTATTTTTTTCTTTCTGCAAGGCACGACTGAAAGCGCATAGTCTTTCTATGTAGCTGAAATCGCAACGCCGCAGAAAGGCAAAAAGACAAGCAAAGTGCGTCATTTGATGCGTGACAGGGCATTAGGACGAATTTATAAAGAATGAAACTGCTGTAACTCTGACGTCAGCTTCTTATTCTCAATACCCGAACAGCAAGAGAAAAATTTCATCGGAAGGATACTGTTTTACCTAATAAGGGGAACTATTTTCCACAACTGAGGTAAAAAATTCCGTAACAGTTTACGGTTTTCAGTTCACGGTTCACGGTTTTTTCAGTGAAATGGATTTTATAACGATGCAAATATGCTTGATATCGCTTCCAATCCCGGATTTAGTGTCCGCAAATTCTTTTAAATTGTTCAAGGCTCCTAAATCTTCAAATAAAAACGGAAAAAATTTAATTCGTGAGCTGCTTGATTGCCGTTGAAATAGACAAAAATTTCAAAAAGCTAAACTGTTATAACTTTTTAAGTTTATAAAGTAAGGTTTTATAATTAATTCCTAATTGTTCTGCCGCTTTTTTTCTGTTCCAATTGGTCTGGTCTAAGGCCTTTAAGATTTCCTCTCTTTCCACCTCCAATGTCTTCTTTTTCGTTAAATTTTTTAACGATACAGGGCCGGAGGAATCGGATAATTTTTTCTCAAATTTTTTATTGGTTCCTTCTAATTCCGCTATAATGGGCTCTTCATCTCTTAAAACTATTACTCTCTTGATCATGTTTTCCAGTTCCCTGACATTACCATGCCACTGATGATCCATAAAAAGCCCCATCAATTTTTTTGAAAAAGTTCTTAGTTCTCTATTGTACTGCAGGTTATACTTATCTAAAAAATGCTCACATAAGATAGGAATATCTTCCTTTCGCTCCCGCAAAGGGGGAATACGTATATTTACTACATTCAGACGATGATAAAGATCCTCCCGAAAAGTGCCCCCCTTAATTGCTTTCTCAATATTGACATTGGTAGCAGCGATGACCCTGGCATCCACCAGGGTTTCTTCCTTGGCACCCAATCTGGTGAAAACTCCGTCTTGAAGAACCTGCAATAACTTCGCCTGCAATGAGATTGGCATCTCTCCAATTTCGTCTAAAAAAATGGTTCCCTGATTGGCAAATCCAAATCTACCGGGTTTATTTATGTATGCACCGGTAAAGGCTCCTTTTTCGTAACCGAAAAGTTCACTTTCCAGGAGTGTGCCGGGAAGAGAAGCGCAGCTCACCTTAATAAAAGGCTTATCTCTCCGGGAAGACTTGGAGTAAACATACCTGGCAATAATCTCTTTTCCCACCCCACTCTCACCCTGAATCAAAACAGTTACATTGGTGTCTGCCGTCTGTTCGATTATTCTTTTGATATCCTCCATCTCTTTGCTGACACTGATAAATTCGCTTCTTCTTTCCTTTTTAAGTTGCTCTCTTAGGTCTTTTACCTCCTCAACCAGTCTCCTCTTCTCCAATACATTATTGATGGATATCTCTAACTCATCAGCCTCAAAGTCTTTGGTAACATAGTCCGAAGCGCCAAGCTTAATTGCTTTTACCACCATCTTTGCCTGTCCCAGGGCAGACAGCATAATAATCGGAATATTTTTCTTTTGTTGTCTAATCTTCTGCAAAGTTTCAAAACCATCCATTTCCGGCATCATAATGTCCAAAATGATTACAGAATACTCTGTGTCTCTCTTTAAACAATCCAGAGCCTCTTGGCCGCTCATGACCGATTTTACCCTGTAACCCTTCAAAGACAGAAACGTCTCCAGATAAGTACACATACTTTTTTCGTCATCTACCACCAAAACGGAGATGCCTTCGTTCATAACCCTCTTTTCACCTCACAGCTTTTAACCTGCCGTCCACCCGGCTGTTTCCGGTTGTATTATTTCAGGTTCATGAAACAGACGGTCTTGGCAAAGAATAAAACGGTAAAAAATTTAATTCGTGGACTGTTTGATTGCCGTTGAAATAGACAAAAATTTCAAAAAAAGCTAAATTGATAAATCTAATTTTTCTTCGGGATATCTTTTATGTTTTCGTTACTTGAAATCGGAAGGTTAAAAATGAACCTGCTTCCCCCACCATCCAAATTTTCTGCCCAAATTTTTCCGCCGTGGACCTTTACGATTTCCCTGCTGATGGCCAACCCTAATCCTGCGCCCCCTACTTTCCTGGTTACAGGATCTTCCACCTGCTGAAAAGGGTTGAAAATTTTATCTAATTTATCCTCGGCTATCCCTGTACCGGTGTCTTCTATTTCAAACTGAACACTGCTCCCTTTCTTTTCGGCCCTTACAGTTATTTTCCCATACTGCCGATTGAACTTAATGGCATTGTCCAGGAGGTTAACCACCAGCTGTTTAATCTGGGTTTTTACTCCAAATACATTAGGGAGACCCTCCGAAATAAAATTATTGATGGTCACCTTTTTATCGAGGGCATCTCCTTTAAGATACTTGATCATATTGACAGTAATACTATTAAGGCCAACCCATTCTCGGAGATACTCATCTTTTTGAAATTTAAGCTCCGACATCAAAAGGAGATTGGATACAATTCTGGCCAAACGATTACCCTCTTTTTCCAATGCAAAAAGAATCTCCTTCTCTTTTTTATCGGCCTTTTCCGCCCTTGCGTCAGAAATTAGTCTGATAAATGATAAAATTAATGATAAAGGGGTGCGCAGTTCATGAGAAATCAGAGCCAAAAAATCATCTTTTAGTTTGTCTGCCTGCCTATAAGCGATAAGTTCTTTTTCCAGCTTACTCTTTTTCAGTGTCTCGGAAACGGCAAATAACAATTCTTCGTAAGTAAAGGGTTTGGTAATGAAACCTTGAAATCCCAGCTTAAGGGCATCGATCGCAGTGGCGAAAGTACCGTAGCTGGTAACTATTGTTCCTACTACCTCAGGATCAAATTCCTTTATTATCTTGAAAGTTTCAAGGCCGTTTATCCCCGGCATAACGAAATCAACGAGCAGCAGGTCAAAGTGTTTCTTGCGGGCCATTTCAATGGCCCCATACCCATTGTTTACACCTTCGACTTCATAACCCTCTTCTTCCAGAATCTGAACACATAGTAAAAGATTTTTCTCCTCGTCATCGCAAACGAGAATTTTTTCACCAGGCACTCAACCATTCCCCCTTCCCTTGACCGGTAACCGAACAATAAAGATGGTGCCTCTCCCCACTTGGCTCTTTACCTCAACGTTACCCCCATGGTTTCTGATAATTCCCATACTGATGGATAACCCGAGGCCAATCCCCTTTGTTTTCTCCTTGGTGGTAAAAAAGGGGGTGAATAGTTTATTCAGTACCTGGGGAGTCATCCCGCCTCCGGTATCCTCAAATTGAATTACCAGGTGCTCTTCCCCCTGTTTGGCCGTAATGGATAAAGTGCCTCCCTCCGGCATTGCATCAACGGCATTGTTTATTATATTCAGAAATGCCTGTTTCAGAAAATTAACATTAACATCCACCAGAGATAAACCTGGTTCATAATTTTCCAAAATCTTTATCTTCAAGGATTCTGCCCGATTTCGAACCAATAGTAAAGTATTTTTTAATTCTTTTACGAGAGAGGCGGTTTCCAATTTAGGTTCACCCTGGTAAACTAAATTCAGTAGTTCCTTAATGATGGTTCTGGCCCGGATGGCTGCATCATGAATAAGGGTGAGCTCTTTCTTTTGGGGATTACCATCATCCATTTTGTTTAATAAAAAACCGGTATATCCCAAAACAGATGTGAGAGGATCCTTGATTTCGTTTGAGATGTTGACTATCAGTTGACCCAGGGTAGCCATCCTAACTGCTTTAAAAAGCTTATCATGTGCTTCTCCAAATTTATTAATTTGATCAATCAAAGGGGTAACATCCTGAACCAAAAGTATAAACCCGAGATAGGTTGTTTCAGCTTCTATGAGATTGGTAATATTTAATCTTAAAGTTCTCTCGCCGTAGGGGATGGTAACACTCCTTTGGATAAAGCCTGAGCTGGTTGACAAATCATCGATAATTTCCTTGAGCTCCGGGTCTTTGGCGATATCCAGAGAATCAATTATCCGGGTTCCGATTAACTGAATCTCCGATTTACCAAAAATCTCAAGGGCAGCCGGATTAATCCAGGTAATCCTCCCAGTTGCATCAACCTCAATAACCCCCTCCCCCATCCTTTGAATAACCATCTCCATATGCTTTTTATCCAAAAGAAGCTCCCCGACGATCGGTCGGGGTTGAAACTTTATTCCGTCGACAAGAGAAACCTCCTCTATTGATCCCTTCTCTTCCAGTTTTGTTAAAATCTGCAAAATATTCCTTTTAACTTCCTCAATTGAGCTCTTGGGAATATAGGCGTCTCCCCCGATCTCTTTCAATTCGGTTATATCCTCGATCACAGTGCCGGAGAGGATAACAATGGGAATATGGTTAAAAGCGGGGTCTTTCTTGAGATACTTGCAAAATCGAATGCCGTCTACCTTTGGCATGATTAAATCAGTAATAATAAGCTGGAGTGATTCCTCCCTGGTCTTTTTCAGGGCCTCCATACCATCGTAGGCCCTTATCACGGAATATCCTCTCTCCAGTAAAATATCGGACAGGAGTTCAACATAAAGTTTATCATTATCTACTACCAGCACATTTTTTTCTGTCATATTCCACTACCCTTTCGCCTTTTTGGGGGGTATAAATTTTTTGTCCGCAATCAAATATCGTCTGGAAAAAAATTGATACTGCAAACGACCAGGCCCAGCAAACAAGGGGTATATACTTTTAGGTATCCGGCACAGTTACCCGCTCATTAAAAACAGAAGAAAAAAGGAGATTATGGGTGCTTCTTTTGAAGGTTTGGAAACCTTAAACAATTTGTATCCGTTCACAGTTTACGGTTTGCAGTTAACTATTGGTAAAAACCTGAATTAAGCGGTTAGCCTTTAGCAGTTAGCTATTAGCCAAAATGATCACATGATGTTTTGCTATTACAAATTTTCACCCATTGGGTGTTTTTCAAGCTGCCGTAATACCTCGGTTTTATAAAAGCTAAACGCTAATTGCCGGCAGCTAATCGCTCAACTTAGGTTTTAGTAACAATTTGGGGGAATATGATGGTCATTTTGCTTACCCCCCCCCGGGAATGATGGACTTATGTTAAGGGAAGGGTAAAAATAAACTTACTGCCGCCGCCCTCTCTGGGCTCAACCCAGATTTTTCCGCGGTGGGCTTCAATAATTTTTTTGCATATGGCGAGACCCAGTCCAATTCCTTCTTTACCAGTGTCTCTGGATTTCCTTCCAACCTTAAATTCATCAAAAATTACTTCTCTTTCTACCGGCGGAACTCCTATCCCATTATCCATAACCCAAACTTCCAAAAAATCATTAACGGAACATTTTTTTATTTTTACTGCAATTTTTCCTCCAGAATGAGTATAGGTTATCGCATTTTGAGTCAAATTAACCATAACCTGCACTATCTTATTCTTATCAAAATGTATTTTAGGTATATCCGGGCAAAAAATTACTTCTTCTATTAAAATATCTTTCTTCTCTGCCAGGGTTATGACCTCTCTGAAGGCATCTTTGATACACCGGCCGATATCTCCCTCCTGGAGATCCAACTCCGTCTTCCCCGCTTCAATTTGGGAAAATTCAATAATATCCTTGGCAAAATTGGTTAAACGCTCGCAGCTGACACTACTCTCTTTTAATATCTGCTTTTGCCGGTCATTCAGAGGTCCCACTATCTCTTTTAATAGCATTTTATTGTAACCGGTTACAACAAAAATAGGGGTACGAAGTTCATGGGCAGCCATCGCCACAAAATTGGCCTTCATTTTTTCCAACTCTTTGCGGGAAGTAATGTCCCTAACAATCCCCTGTATTGCTTTTGCTCCTTCGTACTGGATATCAGACATACTTACCTCTGCTTCTACCTTCCCCCCATCTTCTTTGATAATTTCAAATTCACTGTATGCCGGCTTCTCCTTTAAGCCCGGCGCACTTTTTCCTTCCATTAAGCATTGCTCAAGACAATTAATAAAATTATTTTTCGGTTTTCCGTAAGAATCTTTTTTATCCGGGAATCCCATCATCTTTTCAAAACTTCTATTGGTATATTTCAACATTCCGTCTTGAAATATAAATATACTATCTTTGGCATTTTGAACCAATGCCCGGTATTTCTGTTCAGATGCCCTTAGAACCGCCGTTTTTTCTTCAACCTTTTCCTGTAGCTTTTCATTCAATTTTTGAAGTTTTTCGTGAATAATAGAAGTTTGCAGAGTTGATGAGGCTAAGTTAGCAATTGTGCCGAGAAGCAACTGATCATTCCGGCTAAAAATTCCCGGACGAGAACTACTAAGGTTGAATACACCAATTACTTCATCCTTATTATGTATCGGTGTGCAGAGAAGTGATCTGATCTGCAGGGAGGATTCACCATGCTCAACGAATAATTTCTCTTCCTTCGTGTCTGAAACCAGATAAGACTTGCCATCCCTGACCACCTTTCCGGCAACCCCTTCACCTGTCCCCAGACCAATTCTTTGATCAAAATCCTGATCATAGTACCTTCCCTCTCTATCCTTTTCACCCTTGGCCGCCCTAACCACCAGCTTGCCGGTATCACCATCTACCAACATCAGGGAACAGTTTTCAGCTTTTGTCTCATCAATAATTACATCTACGATGGTAAGATAGACTTTCGCCAAATCCGGTATGAATTTCATGCTATTGATGATTCGCCGAATTATGGAAAATTCTTTGATTTCATTCGAGTAGAATTGACAGGTTTCGCCATCGGCTTTTTTATATGGTTGCCGCTGCCCTGCCCGATCCTTCCGTTTATCCATCATGAATCTTTCTGTCACAATTACTTTTCTCCCCGCAATCTCAGGAATCCCAATCATGGGTTAAAATACCCGGCTGCTGCTCAAACCAACATCACCAAAAAATCAGTTTTAAACCGATTAACCAAAAAAATTCGATCTGTGCGGTTAGATATTAGCTATTAGGTGTTAGCTTTTGCATGAAACCATTCAACATCCGTTTGATCTCATTACATTTGCCGATCTAATTCCAACCTGAGTGGAGCGATCAACTGTCGGCTATCAGCGTTTAGCTTTGAAAAACCGAAGTATTACTGCAGCTTGAAATAAACACCCAATGGGTGAAAGTTTTTAATAGCAAAACATCCTGTGATCATTTTGGCTAATACCTAACTGCACAGCTTGAAAAATATTAAGTTAATTACGTTGCGACCCGAGTAGTTACGGCTTTTTCAATTTCTAGTTACTTAAGATAGGTGTCAGTAGTCAGAAGCTCTCCTGTTTGTGCCGACACGGCAGCGAGGGAGCCGAAATGAAATGGGATCTAAAAAAGCTATCCGGTTTTGCCCTGATTCAATTTTTATATCGACACAAAGAGACTGTAAATTTCACAGTTTAACCCGCCAAAGATAAAAAATTTTGAATTTGCCAATTAAAGAGCAAGATTAGAATTGTCGAAATATATTTTGAGCAGGGAAAAAACCGATAGCGTAAAGCTCTCGTCTCAGAGTTCAGAGTTGGCTGCCTTGCACTATTCATCCAAAGCAACATGGAATTCGCTTCGCGATTTAAATGAAAGACTTATGTGGCGTACCGCATAAACCGGATGGGCTCGGTCGGCATCATCTATCTGCTTCCTAACTTGAACAGCAAAAATTTTAAATATGAAAGTCAATGTCATTAACTTAAGAGTTTATCGTATGTCATGCCCGTAAAAACGGAAATCCGGTAAAAAACTATACTTAGACAAAATATTCTTAAGTTAATGACATTGATATGAAAATTATAATAAATAATAACTTTTTATCACAAACTTAACAATCTTTCAATAAAAATTGGATTTTCAGCCTCAGTGCCCTGTCACGCATCAGATGACTTTACAAATGATTGAAGGATTAATAAATATCAATTGTGCACTTTGGAAATCTGGATATTAGTTCCATCATTGTCCCGGCTCTCAGTTAGAATGATATTGATGGAAATGTCATTATCCTGCTTAATGGTAATATTCGTCATTCTGCCCGTCGGCATTTCCATATCCATAATCTGAGAAGATTCCTTCTTCAAATTCTTTTTATAAAATGCCGACACCTGTTTAAAAGAGTCTTGAGAAAAAAGCATCGTGGTAGAAAATTCTTCTCCTTTTTCACTGCCGGACCAGGTACCCGCATTTAATACCTTGGCCCCAGGATATATTGAGACCCCCAAGTCTTTGGGCAGGGAATTAGAACCCATCTTAAAAGTGGTTGTTCCTTCTTCGGTGGTTACCTTTACTTCATGAACCTGACCCCCCTTTTCTTGAGTTACCTTTACTTTCCCATCGCCCACCGATAAAACTTTCTCATTTTTATCATTACCACAAGCCACGGACAATATCATAAGTGCCACTGAAATTATTAGAAAAATATTTTTTTTCATAACTTCCGACCCCCCCCAGGATACTGCTTATTGTATATAGTTTATCCTCTTAACCTAACCAAAAGCATACAAAAAAACTTAAAAAATTTTTGCTTTCTTCCTCCTCTCCCAAAAAAAAGACCTCCATAGGACAATTTAATTAATATTATACTGTCCTATGGTTTGCAGTCAATCATTTTTAACACAATTCATTGACTTTTAGTCTCGCCCTACTCAATGTCATGAACTTAAAAATACTTTGTCTAAGTCGATTTCTTGACCGTCATTCCCGCGCACGCATTAAGATTTCACTTATAAATATCAAATAGTTGCCAACTTCTAGTTTAAAAAACCAGGTAATCATTCTGGAAAAATAATTGACTTCCCCTTCCGGTTAGGCTAATTTATGAAAACTTATTGGCCGAGAAAACATACATAAAGTGAGATCTCCTTATTGAGTTCATCTAAAAAAGGATAGATATGAAAAGCGGGACTACCTATAAAGATTCCGGTGTAGATATTGGTAAAGGAGATGAATTTATTGAATCTATTAAGCCCGGCTTAAGGTCTACCTTTCGCCGTGAAGTTATAGGTGATGTTGGTGGTTTTGGCAGTTTTTTCTCTCTGCACCGGGATCAGTTTAAAGAACCGGTTCTGGTTTCTTCTACTGACGGAGTAGGAACAAAATTGAAAATTGCATTCATGATGAACAAACACGATACAATAGGTATTGATTTGGTAGCCATGTGTGTTAACGATATTGTAGTTCAGGGGGCGGAACCTCTCTTCTTTCTTGACTATCTCAGCACCGGCAAGCTCGAACCAAAAATGGCGAAAGATACTATTGAGGGTATTGTAAAAGGTTGCCGGGAGGCAAACTGTTCTTTGCTGGGAGGAGAAACCGCTGAGATGCCCGGATTTTATCAGGAGGGGGAATATGATCTGGCCGGTTTTACCGTGGGAATAGTGGAAAGGGAAAAAATCATCGACGGTTCTGCCATTGTACCGGGAGATAAGGTGATCGGAATAGCTTCCAGCGGATTGCACAGCAACGGTTTTTCGCTGGCAAGAAAGGTGCTTCTTGAAGATCTCCATTTACCCCTCCATGAAAATATTCCGGAAATTAAAAAAACGTTGGGGGAAGAACTTTTAATACCAACAAAAATTTACATTAAGACCATCCTCAACTTGATAAAAAATTTTTCGATTCACGGCATTGCTCATATTACGGGAGGGGGCATAGCAGGAAATACCGCCCGCATCTTACCGCAAAAATATCAGGCAATTATAAAAACCGGCTGTTGGGAGATACCCTCCATCTTTACTTACATTCAAAAAAAGGGAGAAGTCACAAAACAAGAGATGTTTCGAACCTTCAATAATGGATTGGGAATGATCATTGTCATCCCGGATGACAATGATGATGTTAAAAATATACTAAATCAGCTAAAAGAAATGGGGGAGGTGGGCTATCTGATCGGAGAAATTAAACCCCGGGAAAAGGGGAAAGACCCGGTTACCATGCTATCCTGATCCTTCTTTTCTTTTTTCCTCCCATTTGATCTCTGCTTCCGATCGACGAAGATAAGTCGGGGCCAGGCTTGTAATGTCGGCTACCTCTCCTCTGCATAATTTATCCAGTCCCAACCTCCCCAACACTGATGCCCGGGGGTAGTTATAATCGGTGGGGGCAAAAACAGCAAGGTCCTTCAACCCTTCCTCGATCAATTGTCGGTAAACCTTGAGCCCTTCCCCCAAAAAAATCGTTTTGGTGGTAATATACTTTAACCACTGTTGCGGGTCCAGCGCCAGATAGGGAGTAACGGGACAGGGTCTTCCTTTTCCATCTAACCGGTATAAGGCAGTATAAATTTCTCCTTTTCTGGCATCCAAAAGAGGGCACACCGAATACTTGGCAAAATTAACATTATTGGCCAGGACATCAAGAGTAGAAATACTCACAACCGGTTTTCCGCCGGCCAAAGCAATGCCTTTTATTGTGCTGAGACCAATTCTGAGGCCCGTAAACGACCCGGGGCCTGTAGAGACAATCAGCCCGTCTATTTGGGAAAAAGAAACAGCGGAATCTCTTAAAATACGATCTATAGTGGGCATTAATCTCTCGGAATGAGTTACTTTGATATTGAGCAAGTACTCGGAAATCAACACATCATCTTCCAACAATGCAACGCTCCCGCTCATCGTCGAAGTTTCCACTGCTAAAACCTTCAATTATTCCCTCCGATTATGTGATATGTTTCAAATTGCCGGAACAAAAAGAGCTTTTTCTTCCTTTAGCCGGGGCAATCATTAACAGGTCATCCCCGGCAATTACCAAAAAAATTAACCATTAATTATTCTGACAATATCATTATAAAATACGAAAATCATCAGCAGTATCAAAAGGAACATACCCATATGCTGGGCTATATCCACTACTTTCCCTTTTAACGGTCTTCTGAATATCCCCTCCAAAGCAAAAAAGACAAGGTGTCCCCCATCGAGAATGGGTATGGGAAAAAGATTCAAAACCCCCAGGTTAATACTTAATAGTCCCATAAAAAAGAAGAAGCTCAGTATACCGGCTTGGGCCTGCTTTCCTGCTAACTGGGCGATTAATATGGGGCCGCCCAGAGTTTTAAAAGAAATTTTGCGCTGGAATAACTTTACGATGGTTAACACGGTCAATCTGGTAATCTGCCATGTATGCTCCATTCCTTTAAATAAGGCAACAAAAGGATTATGTCGTTCCTTGACAAATTTCTCCGCCGCGGTAATCCCGATCAAATAAACTTCTACTTCTTCACCAAAAATATTTTTAGTTAAATCTTTAGTGGGGGAAAGTTTTATATTATGTTGTTCTTCCCCTCTCATCAAGGCAATCTCCAAATCTTCTCCATTACTCTCGTGAATAATCTGCGATAACTCTTCCCATCTTGAGACCTCTCTGTCATTAATTGCCACTATGACATCTCCGACCTGGATTCCGGCTTCTTCCGCCGGAAACCCTTTTGCGAGTTCACCCACTTCCGTAGTCAGGGTGGGGACGCCAAAGCAATAAATAAGGGAAAAAATCACCACCCCAAAGAGGAAATTAAAGATCGGCCCAGCCGCAACGATTCCCATTTTTTTCCACAATTTCTGTTGCATAAACGAGTGTTCCGGGTCTTCTTGCTCTTCGCCTTCCTCATCATCATCATAAGATTCACCCAGCATCTTTACGTAACCCCCCAGGGGAATCAGGGAAAGTAGGTATTCAGTATCCCCTACCTTTCTTCCCAATATTTTGGGGCCGAAACCGAGAGAAAACTTGAGTACCCTAACTCCGGAAATCTTGGCCACCAGAAAGTGACCCAGCTCATGGATAAATATTAAAACGCCCAAAACTACTACCGCAGAAATAACACTGGTTAAATGCATCATATATCTACACCCCGAATCACAAATTACTAATTAAAGTTTGCGCCTTTTTTCTCGACCACGTATCTGCTTCGATTATTTCCTCCAAAGAACAATGATGTTTTACCCTGCATGCATTCATTGTTTTTTCTACTATTATCGGGATTTGCGTAAAACCGATCCTCCCGTCTAAAAATGCTTCTACCGCCACCTCGTCAGCGGCATTTAATACGGCAGGCATGCTACCACCCTCCTCCAGTGCATTATAAGCAAGCGTCAGACAAGGAAATCTCTCTTGATCCGGAGGAAGAAAGGTCAACTTTCCCAATTCAGTAAAATCAAAGCAACCGGAATCATGTTCGATTCTATGTGGGAAAGAAAGGGCGTAGGCAATTGGTATTTGCATGTTGGCAGCGGAAAGCTGAGCAATGACGGAACCATCAATATATTCCACCATGGAATGAATTATGCTCTGGGGATGGATACATACATCTATACTGTCAATGTCGAAAAGCCTCCTGGCCTCAATTACCTCCAGCCCCTTGTTCATTAATGTGGCGGAATCCACCGTCACCTTTTTACCCATTTGCCAATTGGGATGCTTTAAGGTTTCTGCCGGGGATACCATGCTGAGCTGCTCCATTGAATAATTTAAAAAAGGTCCGCCTGATGCGGTAAGAATAATCCTCCTGGCCTCTTTCTTTTTATGTCCCAGTAGAGACTGGAAAACAGCACTCTGTTCACTGTCGACGGGGAGAATATTGACCTTATTCTCTCTGCTCTTTTCCATGAGAATTTCTCCCGCCATCACTAAAATCTCTTTATTGGCAAGAGCAACATCCTTTTTTGCCTCAATGGCCTTAAGAGTGGGGATCAATCCAATTGTCCCTCCCAAAGCGGAAACGACCAAATCAACCTCCGGTAAAGTAGCAACCGTCAAAAGGCCCTTCATGCCCGTCAAAATCGTTAATTTGCTTGAAGATGGTAGTTCATTTTTAAGTTTCCTTGCCAAACTCTCGTCCTGAACCGATACTACTTTAGGGACAAACTTAACAATCTGTTCCTTCAATAACTTAATATTCTTCCCTGCCCCCAGGGATTCAACCGAAAATGCTTTTCTATTTCGTTCAATAACTTTTAAGGTATTGACTCCGATTGACCCTGTGGAACCAAGAAGAGAAATTCTCTTCATCCGTAACCTCAATTACATTATAAACTTTAAATAATAAAAGAGAAAGGGGGGACCAAACATGACACCATCCATCCGGTCAAGTAAACCGCCATGCCCCGGCAATAATTTGCCCGAATCCTTTACCCCGGCCTTCCTCTTAATCATTGACTCGCAAAGGTCACCCAGTTGCCCCACTACTGCAAGCCCGATAGCTAAATTAAGACAATGGAAAATCATCAGTTCGGGCAAAAAAATGGATCGGAATATCAATGCTCCCGCGATGGATCCCGCCATCCCCCCCCACGAACCCACCCAAGTCTTATTAGGGCTGACCTCCGGGTATATTTTTCGCTTGCCCCATAATCTCCCCGTATAATAAGCAGCGGTATCTCCAAAAAAAATTACTACTAAAAGAAAAAAGGTCCATTCCCGGCCAAAATCCACTTCTCGGATCAGAATAAAATGAGAAAGGAAGAAGGTAACATAAAATACTCCTCCCACCAGTTTACCAAAAACGAGCAACAGATGGGAAAATTTATTAAATCTTATCAGCAAAAGGATAAAGATAACATAGGTAACGAAGCTCAGTAAAGGAAGGAGATAAAAGAAGCTGCCCTGATAAAATATGAAAGCAAGGATTATGCTGAATAAAATTGCCCCGGTCTTTTCCGGCCAATAATCCTTGGGAATTGTAATTGAGTAAAATTCATACAACCCCATTACCATTATTGACACCAATAAAAAAAAGAAGATTAATCTATCTCCATAAGCAATCAGGGGGAAAACGATAAAAATTAGTGCAATGGCAGTCAACCATCTTTTGGATTGCACATCTTCCCCTTCCAATTTTCTCTTTCGATCTGTTCGCTGGTACGACCAAACTTTCTTTCTCTCTTCTGATAGTCTTCCAGGGCCTTAATCAAATCATCTTTACGAAAATCCGGCCACAGAGTATTTGTGACATAGAGCTCGGTATAACTTAACTGCCACAATAGAAAATTGCTGATCCTAAGTTCTCCTGCGGTCCTGATGAGTAGATCCGGATCAGGAAAATTTGCAGTAAAAAGATAGCGTGAAAATCTCTCTTCATTGATGTCCGAAGGAGTAAGTTTACCTTCCGAATAATCTGAAACAATCCGACGGACTGCTTTAATTATCTCGTTGCGGCTCCCGTAGCTGAGGGCTAAATTGAGAATCATCCCATCGTTATCCGCGGTCTCTTCGCAGACACTTTGCAGGCATTTAAGAGCACTGCCGGGCAATCTCTCAATTTCTCCTATTGTAGTAAGTCGAATGTTATTTTTTAACATCTCTTTCAGTTCTGACTTCAAAAAATCACCAAGCAGATCCATCAATGCATTTACTTCTCTTGAAGGACGATTCCAATTTTCGGACGAGAAGGCATAGAGGGTTAAAATTTCTATCCCTAACCGGCGGCAGTTTTCCACCACATTCCTCACTGCCGATACACCGGCCTTGTGTCCTGCAATTCTGGGGAGAAATCTTTTTTTGGCCCAGCGGCCATTCCCATCCATAATTATTGCAATATGCCTGGGAAGTTTCCCCTTAAGTAGCTTCTCCATAGACCTTCTTCTAATATTGATTTGGTTTGGTTGTAAATGATATCGTAAATGCCCGGGTGTTTTGAGTAAAAGGCTTAAAACTGAAGGGAAGATGAACTACTTCCAACAGATAGTTATATATTATTTCCACTCGAAAAAATATAAATGGCTGTTTGGCTGTTTTTACCTTCGGCTTTCAGTCTATCTTACCTGAATAATTACATGATATCTTAATAATACGGAGGATTATTGAATTTAATTGTGTATCAAGATTTTTAAGAAAATATATTAAGGGGGGAACTGAATAAAAGACCCTTAAGGTTCAAAAATAAGAACGGGGATATTAAAAAACAAACATCTGCACATCCATTCCCAGGGTTACTCAGGATTTACTCCTCAACAATTGCCTCGACAGGGCAAATGTCCGCACAATCCCCGCACTCTGTACATTCATCCTGATCAATAACATAAATGTCATCTTCTTCCACAATTGCATTTACCTGACATTCATCAATGCATGCCCCGCAAGTTATGCACTCATCGGAAATTACATAGGACATAACCAATCACATCCTTTATTTTGCCATGCCTGGAAAATATTATATTTCAAGGATCTCATCCTCTTTTTGCTTAAGCAATCCTTCGATTTTTTCTGTAAATTTATCGGTGATCTCCTGAAGCTCCTTCTGGTCTCTGAACATCTCATCTTCAGATATTTCTTTTTCTTTCTTCATTTCTTTAAAAAATTCGTTTTCCTGTCTTCTAATGTTTCTCAGCCTTACCTTGTAATCCTCGGAGATTTTTCGAACCCGCTTAATCAACTCATTTCTTCTCTCCTCGGTGAGAGTAGGAATGGTAATCCGAATTATTTTGCCGTCACTGACCGGGGTTAAACCCAGATCGGATTTTAAAATGGCTTTTTCAACGTCTACCATGGCCTTCTTATCCCAAGGTTGAATCATAATTAAACGACTTTCCGGGATGGATATGCCGGCCATCTGGTTTAAGGGAGTAGAGACACCATAGTAATCCACCCTCACTCCATCTAAGATGGTTAACGACGCCCGGCCGGTCCTGATCCTGCCAAAATCAATGCTTAATGAATTGAGAATTTTTTCCATTTCCCTTCCAGCTTCCAGTAAGACATCTTCACTCATTTCTTACCCCTTACCAATGTCCCTAAATTTTTATTACCCCAAATCGCTGCCTTGATATTGCCTTTCTCCTGCAAGTTAAAAACAATAATGGGTAAATTGTTATCCATGCACAATGATATTGCGGTAGCATCCATTGCTTTCAAGTGATTATTTAAAAAATCGATATACTCCAATTCATCATACTTTTTTGCATTTGGATTTTTCTCAGGATCTGAATCGTAAATCCCGTCAACTTTAGTAGCCTTAAGAATTATTTCGGCATTAATTTCACTTGCCCGAAGCGAAGCAGCCGTATCAGTAGTAAAATAAGGATTTCCTGTTCCGGCAGCAAATATGACTATTCGTCCCTTTTCCAAGTGCCTGATGGCTCTCCGTCGAATAAAAGGCTCTGCTACCTCGTGCATCTCAATCGCCGACTGCACTCTTGATTGAACCCCGGATCTCTCCAGGGCATCCTGGAGGGCTAAACAGTTTATTATAGTAGCCAACATACCCATGTAATCCGCAGTTGAACGATCCATTCCTTGTTGTTCCTGGGTTATTCCCCGAAAAATATTGCCTCCCCCCATCACTACGGCTATCTCGACCCCTGCTTGGTTAATCTCAGTCAATTCCAGAGAAATCCGCTTCATCATGGAATTACTAATCCCGTAATCCTGATCACCACTCAAGACCTCTCCGCTCAACTTCAAAAGAACTCTCTTGTATTTTGCTTTCTCCATTTAACCTTTTTCAAACTCTCAACACTTAAGAAGACATAGTTTTTAACACCATGTCTTCATTATGATTTACTTTAATTTAGTTGTACCAGGAAAGCGGACATACTAACCTTCACCCAGGTGAAACCTGGCGAATCTTTTAATAGAAATGTTTTCCCCTACTTTTGCAATTTGATCGGTCAGCAAATCTTTTATGGAAACCTTATCCTCCCGGACGTAACCTTGCTCTAAAAGGCAAACCTCCGAATAGAATTTCTCCATCTTTCCACTTACAATTTTTTCGAAAATCTTTTCCGGCTTCCCAGCTTCTTCGGCCTGCCCTCGATATACATCCTTCTCCCTTTCCAAGACATCAGCCGGTATATCCTCACGCTTTATATATTTGGGAGTAGCCGCCGCAATATGCATGGCAATATTCCGGACAAATTTTTGAAAATCATCCGTTCGGGCAACAAAATCAGTTTCACAGTTTATTTCAACTAAAACTCCGATTCTTCCACCGGGATGAATATAAGAAGATACTATTCCTTCAGTCGCTGCTCTTCCCAATTTTTTTTCTGCTGCTGCAATACCCTTCTTTCTTAAAAAATCCACTGCCTTCTTAAAATCACCCGAAGTTTCTTTCAGGGCTTCTTTGCAGTCCATTATTCCAGCACCGGTCTTTTCTCGAAGTTCTTTCACCATTGATGCAACAATTTCCATCTTATCAATAAACCTCCTTCAATTATTTGCTTTATTCTGACCCCCTTCTTTTTCTTGGGAAATACCTTCCCCCTCCTCTGAGGTATCGGGCTCTTCAAATGCTTCCTCAATCTCTTTGTCCGACTCCGCCCTTATTTTTTCCTCAAAGCTCTTTTGTCCTTCCAGGCAAGCATCTGCCATCTTTGAAGTAAAAAGCCTTATTGCCCTAAGCGCATCATCATTTCCAGGGATGACATAATCAATGCCGTCAGGATCACAATTTGTATCCACAACGGCCACAATAGGTATCCCAAGTTTTCTGCCTTCATTTACAGCGATCTTTTCCTTCTTTGGGTCAACAATAAAAATTGCGCATGGAAGATCATGCATATCCCTAATGCCACCCAAATTTCTTTCCAGCTTATCCTTTTCTCTCTTAAAATGCTGTTGCTCCTTTTTTGAATAAGAGAGGAAATTCTCTTCATCGTTCGCAAGATCTTCAAGCTGTTTTAATCTCTCAATTCCTTTTTTAATGGTATGAAAATTGGTCAGCATCCCTCCCAGCCACCGATTGTTAATATAGAACATATTGCATCTTTTTGCTTCTTCTTCAATAATGACTTGGGACTGCTTCTTTGTCCCCACAAACAATACTTTCTTCCCCTCACCCGCAGCACCATGAATAAAAGAGTAAGCTTCACTGAAAAGTCGGGTGGTTTTCTGCAAATCGATGATATAAATTCCATTGCGAGCTCCAAAAAGGTAAGGCTTCATCTTCGGATTCCATCGATTGGTCTGATGTCCGAAGTGAACCCCTGCTTCGAGAAGTTCTTTCATTTTAACATTTAGCATTTAATCTCCTCCTAAGCTTAAATCCATACAATCTTTACTATATAGTAAGTCATTTTGCAAGAAAAAAAATTTCTGATC
>DAOWNY010000234.1 GCA_030642325.1 Deltaproteobacteria bacterium | reverse complement strand
TTGCTTTTGACTTTTTTTGTCCTCCTGCTCACCATGTCTTCGCTGGATAACAAAAAGATGGAAGAAGTCTTCGGTTTTTTCGGCGGTGCCGTGGGAGTCCTAAATCCTGCTGAAAAAGGGGGAGTGGGAAAAGTTCAGATTCTTTCCTCGCGCCAGCTGGCTACCGAGGCGTTTGGGGGAGAGAATTTTCAAAAACAACTGATGATAAAAAGGGCAATAATAAACAGGGGTTTAAAATCAGAGGAAACAGAAGGAGATATCCGGGTGCATATACGCGAGCGCGGGGTGGTGTTCAGCATTGACGACCAGCTCCTCTTTGATTCAGGCAAAGCGAAAATTGAGTCCCGGGCATTTTCTCTTTTAAAGAAGTTGAGTTCGATTTTGCGGGAATATCCCCATGATATTCTGGTGGAAGGTCATACAGACAATGTTCCCATCCACACCGAAAAATTTCCTTCCAATTGGGAACTCTCCCTTTTAAGGGCGGTAAACGTGGCAAAGTTTTTTATAAGTGAGGGAGAGATTTATCCGGGGAGGTTGTCATGCGGAGGTTATGGGGATTGCAAACCCCTTTTTCCCAATGATCATGAGTCAGGTAGAAAAAAGAATAGAAGGGTGGAAATTTTGTTGGTAAGCAGGCAATGATGAGGAGGCGGCAAATGGCTAAGGAAGCAGAGAAAAAAGAAGAAGAGAAAGAGGAGGAAACCCCCTCTAAGGGTTTTCCGTTGAAATGGGTTATCATGGCGGTTGTCGGCCTGATTGTGCTGGGAGGAGGATTATTTGCAGCGAAGATATTTTTTTTAACCCCCGGTTCTGAAATTGAACAAGAGGAGACTCCCCCCAAAGAGGACAAATTGGATGTAATTGGAGCAATTTATTCGATGGATACATTTATCGTAAATCTTGCTGATAACTCCGGTGAAAGATACCTTAAGATAACCCTCGAACTTGAACTGAGTAAGGATGAGGTGAAAGAAGAAATTGAAAAAAGAATTCCCCAGTTAAGAGATGCAATTCTGATGGTACTGACCAGCAAGAGATTTGAAGATATTAACAGTATTGCAGGCAAGAATTTAATGCGGAATGAAATCATTATAAGAATTAATCGATTGCTGACAACGGGTAACGTCAAAAAGATTTACTTCGTGGAATTTGTGGTTCAGTAGTTTAATTCGTATCCGTTCACAGTAAATATCATTAACTTAGATTCGGGAGTTGAAGGCAATATCAAAATGTCTAAAGCTTTATACCTAAGTTGAGCGATTAGCTGCCGGCACACAAACGTTTAGCTTTTATAAAACCGAGGTATTACGGCAGCTTGAAATAACACCCACCAATGGGTGAAAGTTTGTAACAGCTAAATATCCTGTGATCATTTTGGCTAATAGCTAACTGCTAAAGGCTAAGCGCTAAGTTCAGGTTATATAATTCATTGAATAAAAGTCGTGAACCGTGAATTGTTACTTTGATTCTTATGGTTTTCGGGGTGATTGGTTTCGAAAAGGGATGAACTACCGGTTTATTTAATGCCGTGAGTGCCGGGTTATTCTGAGGACGGGAAAGAATGATGGACTTATTTTCTTCGACGGTCAAAATGTTATCCGCTTTATGCATCGTCCTTGCCCTGATTGTGCTGCTATATTACCTTCTCAATCGTTTTTTCCCTGGGGAGAAGGGATTTGGGGGTAATGGGAAATTAATCAAAATTATTGCTACAGACTATCTGGGCCCCAAAAAAAGCGTTTTAATCGTCGAAGTTGCCGGAGAGTTTTTAGTGCTGGGATCAACGAATTACACTATTTCTCTCTTGGGAAAAATTGAACAAAAAGAGATTTTAGACAAGTTAAATAAAGCCGAGGAGCAAAAAAGAGGTTCTTTTGCCCGGATGTTTTCCGGGCTGGACCGATTCCGAATAAAAAAATAGTGGTCATCGCGAGCAAGAGAGTAAGAGATTGCCGGAAACGATGATCCGAAGGTATTTAAAAAAATCGTTATGAAACCATTAAGCATAATAATGACAGCGATGCTGATTTGTTTGGTAATCCCCATTCCGGGAAGCGATTCTGCTTTGGCAAAACCAATTCCCATTCCATCTATCACCATCGGAGTTGGAGAGGCAAAAACACCGGGGGAAGTAAGCATTCTTTTCAAGATACTGTTTCTTCTTACCATTCTTTCTCTTGCCCCGGCTATTTTAGTTATGCTTACTTCTTTTACCAGAATTATAGTGGTTTTTTCCCTGCTTCGTCATGCGCTGGGAACCCAACAGATGCCGCCAAACCAAATAATGATAGGTTTATCTCTGTTCTTAACTTTTTTTATTATGACGCCGGTTTGGCAGCAGATTAACAGCCAGGCCCTTAAACCCTATTTGGATAAGAGCCTTTCAGAGGAGGAAGCCCTTTTAAAAGCGTCAATTCCGATTAGAGAATTTATGTTCAAACAAACCCGGGAAAAGGATCTGGCGTTATTTGTGGAGATTTCGCATTCCAAAGTGCCTCAGGATAGAGATCAGGTTGCGACTTCTATTCTTATTCCCGCTTTTGTGATCAGCGAATTGAAGACCTCCTTTCAGATAGGGTTCCTGATTTATGTTCCTTTTCTTGTAATTGATATGGTAGTAGCCTGTGTTCTTCTTTCCATGGGCATGATGATGTTACCCCCGGTAATGATTTCTTTACCCTTTAAACTACTTTTATTTGTATTGGTGGATGGCTGGTATCTTATTGTCGGTTCTATGGTGAAAAGCTTTGCCTAGAGGTTTTATTTATCATGACCCCGGAATTTATTGTGGGATTTGGAAAAGAAGCGATCGGAATCACGCTGTTACTGGCTGCCCCCATGCTGGGACTCGGTTTGATAGTGGGACTTATGGTAAGTATTTTTCAGGCAGTTACCCAAATTCAGGAGATGACCCTCACCTTCATTCCCAAAATTTTGGCGGTTATGTTTGCCCTGGTGTTATTTTTTCCATGGATGATGAGACTAATGATTGATTTCACTTCTAATATTTTAATAAATATTCCAAATTACATTAAATAGCCGGTTAGCTGAATTTGAGGACCGAAGGGTGAATCCTTTAGATTTTACGATTGCTCAGTTTCATATTTTGCTCCTGATTTTTTTTAGAGTAGGGGGGATCATCTTTTCTGCTCCTGTATTTGGAAGCAAGAATTTGCCCATCCAGCTGAAGGTGGGACTGGCTTTAATAATAAGCCTTATTCTTTCATCGTCAGTAAAAGTTTTTACCCCTGATATTACCCGGGGAATTTTTCCGCTGGTAATAGCCTTGACAGGGGAAATGTTAATCGGAGTGATCATCGGTTTTGCAGTGCAAGTGATATTTGCCGCCATTCAACTTGCCGGTCAACTGGTGGGTTTTCAGATGGGATTTGCCATCGTCAACGTACTTGATCCTCAAACCAGCAATCAAATTTCCATTGTTGC
>DAOWNY010000028.1 GCA_030642325.1 Deltaproteobacteria bacterium | reverse complement strand
GGCCGTGGTGTCCCGTTATCGCTCGTCGTGACCGGAGCCAATCGACATGACGTCTCCCAATTGGAGCTTGTGTTGGAAGAAATCATCATTGAACACCCCAAGAATATCGCCCAACATTTGTGCGCCGACAAAGGCTATGACAGTCAACCGGCATTGCAGGTGATTGTTTCCAAGGGATACATCCCCCACGTGAAAAGGCGTGGGGAAGATATAAAGGAGAAAAGGAACAACCCCAACTGGAAAGCCAGAAGGTGGGTGGTTGAAGTAAGTCATTCATGGTTTAACTGTTTCCGAAAGATACTAGTCCGCTATGAAAAGCTCAGTGATACCTATATGGCGTTGCTACATATGGCCGCGGCCATCATCGCCTACCGAAAGGCGGGTTTTATTTACGGATAAGTACTTAAAATATATTTTTTCCCGCCACTGCATTAAGTTTTCCATAAGCAAAAATCTAAGCTCGTAATTGTATTGCATAGCATGGGATATAGTGCTTGTCAAGACCATACTATCACCGGGTTTGCAACATAAATATGAACACAGTATTGCATCTTAGATCCAGATTTTTATCAATAGTTAACTGCAAACCGTAAACTGTGAACGGATACGAATCACTTAAGCAGGATGGAATCTAAGCGGAAAACGCTGCGTGAAAAGTTAAGTGAGGCAGGAGATTTTACGCGTGGAACAATCTCTGTCAATTATCGAAAATGTGGGAAGAAAAATTGTATCTGTGCAAAACCGGAGTATCCCGGTCACGATATAAGGCGGCTAAGCGACTCGGGGTCCTCCGACAGCCAATTATCAAGATCTGAACCCGATCCATACCAATTCCCATGCGATTGGTCCCATTGCCGTGGGGGTTTGAACTTTGTGTCCGCCGATTGTGGCTCCCACCGTTTTTCAGAAATCATGCAATGCCCGTTCCAGGTCTTCCAGCAAGAGACCCTCTTTTTCTATGCCTGCCGAGAGACGGACAGTATTAGTGCCCACACCAAAACCGGTACGACGTTCCGGGGGCAGATAAAGCATGGTAGTAAGATAGGGAATGCAAATCAAGGACTCGGTTGCTCCAAGGCTCACTGCATGAAATATTATCCGGAGATTATTGATAAATTTTTTGGCATCTTCTTGATTTTTGCCGACATCGAAGGCCAGAACACCGCCGAATCCTTTTTGCATCTGTTTGAGGGCAAGCTTGTGACCGGGGTCGGCAGGCAACCCGGGATAATGTATTCTCGATATGCGGGGGTGTTCTGCCAGGTATTTGGCCATGGCCATGGCATTGTTGGCCATTTTTTCCGCTCGTAACTCGAAGGTCTTAAGGCCACGCTCCAGCAGGGAAGCGGAGTAGGCATCATGAGTTGTTCCAATGGCCTGGCGCGTAAACCATAATTCATTATAATGGCTTTTAGATCCTGCGATGGCACCGGCCATAAGATCGTTGTGTCCTCCCAATCCTTTCGTGGCGCTGTGCACCACCAGATCGGCACCCAGCAGCAAAGGTTTTTGATGATAAGGAGTGGCAAAAGTATTATCAACTATCACCATGGCATTTACTCGATCAGCTTGCCGGCAAAGGGCGGTGATGTCGATGATTTTGCACAAGGGGTTGCTGGGGGTCTCGCAAAAAATCATTTTAGTATTGGATTTTATATAATCCTTAATATTGCCGGTTTGGGAGGCATCAAGCCATGTTATTGACACCCCCAATCTCTCCAGAATGAGGGATACTTTGTAATGGGCGCCGTACACATCATGGAAAATGATCATATGGTCGCCGGCACTCAGATATGTCAAATATATCATTGTGCAGGCTGCCATTCCCGAAGTACAAATGATGCAGTCTTCGGCTTCTTCCATGGCAGCAATTTTTTTCTCAACCGCTCGAACAGTGGGGTTGTCGTCTCGATGATAGGTATAACCATCAATTTCACCGTCGGTGATTTGACGCAGCACTTCAAATGAACCGTATTCATAGTTTACGGCGTTTACAATGGGGGTTACCATTGGTCGATTTCCGTAAGGGGTTAAGGGGTCTTTAGTCATCATTTCTCCTTAGTGTTAAATTATGACCTAAGTTGTGCGATCAGCTGTCAGCACACAAACGATTAGCTTTGAAAAACCGAGGTATTACGTCGGCAAGAAATAACACCCAATGGATGAAAGCTTGTAATAGCAAAACATCCTGTGATCATTTTGGCTAATAGCTAAACCGCTCAATTCAGGTATGACAAAAGGGTTGATTGGCTTGGCTTAAATTTAAAATATCACTTTAGCACGCAGATAATTCGGAGGCAAGCAAGTTTTTTTGATTAAGGCCATAGAAGTTGGCTACCTTTGTAGTGCCGGTAATTTCGTGATCCCCTGCTTTGTCATGGCGATGAACACCCGGCTTTTTTCCCACCGGTTCAGCAAAGATTGGAAATTGACGGTACAGAAAAACAGAAGGGGTGCCACTCTTTTTCTTGTTGCCGGGTTGAGAAGGCTATGTTTGATTTTCCTCTCCTCATCCGGACAGATAACATAAACAAGAAAGAATGGAAAAGAGATGATTGCCGAACAGTGCAGCCCCAAAAAGTGTATATGTGGAAATATGAGCTGTCAATAGCTTCCGGAAATTGCCTTAATGGGGGTTGCAGAGCGCTGAACACCGGAGGAGGGGCGTAGACCGGCGGCGATGTTGTGGTTGATGTTGATGATGACGGTAAGTTTTTCAGGAGAAGGGTAAGCCATGATTTCGAAAATTCGCTTGTCAATGAACACACTCAAGCTGAGTAAATCCTGCTTTAACTGCATGGGAAGAGGATTATCATGTTTTGACAGTTCGTCCTGAAATATGCTCCAAATCCTTTGGTTGAACTGAAGAGCTGCATCCAGTTTTTTTTCCCGGTCATCAGCATGCCAGTTGCTCTGACATTCCTTAAGCTTCAGGGCCGCTCGGCTTAGAACCTCCGCCTCTGTTTCACGACCGGACATGGTTGCTTTGTTTACGGCGTTGTATGTTTCAACTGGATTTGCGTACACGGGCAAGTGCCTCCTCTTCATAATTGATAAGTTTTTTAGCCAGTTTGAGTGCTTGGTAGTAACGACTGCTCAAAATGTGCTCACTGATCTGATCAATCATACCCAACGTGTTGGGAGCAGCTTTTATAAAATCCTGAACTAGCTTCCAATAGGTGTTGTGGTGGATAATCAGATTTTTTTCATCAATGTACATGAGTTGAATCACAAAATAGATCCGGCGGGCGGATGAATCGGCATCATCTTCTGTCATGATATCTTTTTGGCGCAAAACCGGGATATTATTCTCGATGATCAATTCGCATCTGGTGCCGGCACTGGCTGCTACTACCGCACCGCCGATTATCATTCGTTCATGTGGTTTCAATACAATTTTAAGTGCCATTTTTTAATTTAATAATCCCATTAATTGCGATTGATCACTGATTAAAGGTAAATCTGTTTTGTTCGTAAGAGATTGCTTTAATTCAATGCTTTTTAGCTCTACACCGGCATCCGCATAAGTTGATTCCGGTTCATCAAGGTTGCCGCTTTGATTAAAAATGGCATCAGATTCCCGAGAATGCTTTATATTTACAGTATCGACGTATAGTCCGTATTGCCTTTGCCGGAGCGTTGCCTTGGCGGCATCAAGGCCTTTAACGGCAGCTTGAATTTTTTCGTCGTCTACTTTTTCGGACAGTTCGGGGAGGTTTAGCCCCGTTGGTCCGGAGTGGACTTGCCGGCTGCGGATAGTCTTGCGTAATCCATTACTTAACTCAATGTCCCAATCACCAGCCTCTGGAACAAGATCGGGATCGGCCATAATTTTTACGGCATATTCACCTTTTGGGGGGATGGTCAACTGATCAATCTGTTTACGGAGCGATTGAAAGCTGTTTAGTATTCTAACTCTTTCTTCACTACCCCGGGGAAAAGGGGGAAATTGCTTTACTATTTTTAACAAATTATCTTGCATCCGGTCAATGTAAATTTCAACTTTTTTCATTGTTTTATCGGTATTCCGGATATTTTGGGCTACTTTATTCAAAACGGAGTTGACGGATTGCCGGTCATTATGTTCAACGGCATTGCTGCTTCTGGGTTTTGCCAATTTGACCAGGTTGTCTTTTTGCGAACTAATCCGTTTATCAATCCCTTCCCTTTGGGCTGAAGAATCCATTTTTCTGGTTGCAGGTTTATTGTAAGAAATAATCTGGTTGCTTGATAGTTTGGGTATCATCATAATTTCACCTCCCCCGGGAGGATATTACGGGAGGGGGGTTCATCCCCCTCCCGCTCAAAAGATCATTAAGTTTTAAAATAACCTCAGGACTGACTGCGCTGCCTGGGATGCCAGACTTAAGCTGGTAGTGCCCAGTGCTTGGCGGGTCTGGAGCATGAGCATATTAGCACCCTCCTCATTCAGGTCGGCATTAGTCAATTTGGCCGCGCCGTCTTGAAGTGTGTTGATCATGTTTGTGGTGAAATCCTCCCGGGTGGTAATGGTGCTCAACTGACTGGACAGCGTTTTTGCTTTGGACCTCAGAGTCGTCCTTGCAGTGTCGAGAAGAGTGATATCGCCGTTAATTGCGGTAACGTCTCCGGTTCCACCTCCAGCGACCCAAGCGTCAGTGGCTACATCGACGAGGCTGAGGCCGGAAGCTGATCCGTCAAATCCTGTCACGGTGATGGAAGAATCACCGTTTTCATCGAACTTGACATTCAATAGCTCGCTGGTACCACCCAGCAGATTGACCCCCTTGTACCCCGCATCAGCTGCCAGGGTATCAATCTGGTCCAGCAGGGCAGTGTATTGAGTTTCCAAGGCGTTTATCTCGGTTGTGGTTTCACCGGAAAGTGCAGATTGAGCAAGAGATTTTGCCGAGGCAATCATATCCGTAATTGCCTCAATTCCGGCATCGGCGGCCTTAATGGTCTGGATTCCTTCACCCATTTCATCTTTACGGAAAATAAGATCGCTTGCCCTTTGGGTATGTCCCTGGGCGGCAAAATAATTTATGGGATCATCCAGGGCGCTATTAACTCTTTTTCCTGTACTTAGGCGTTGCTGAGTTGTCTCCATAAGTTTTTGGGTTTGTTGCAAGGAAAATAAATTTGCCCGCATGCCTGCTGTTAATGTTATTCCCATGATACCTCTCCTTTTCTAGGTTTTATTTTGGCATTCTTGCCAAAAAATTTGTTTTGCCGATCTGATAGGCAACATTTAAAAACATTCCTTCAAGCCTTTTTTCTTATTTATCACCGCCTCCTTCCCCGGTTTTTTTAGTTAGTAATGCCTTTAAAATCCTTATCGGGTATAATTTATAAAATCTTAAGAATTTATTTTGAATAACCGGCCAAAGAGACTATTCCGTAAAAATCGAGGAAGAAGATTTACTGGAATAAAGCTTCCTTAGGGACATCTCTTGATCGTATATTAACAATTAACAAGAACCTTGTTATTAATTTTTTGATGCTTTCTTGATGGTTATATGTTAAATATGAGTAACTTGTTCACAAGGTCCAAAGTTCCGGGGGTCACGGTTCAAGAACGATAAATATTGAGCTTTTTTATGATATTGAGTGGGGGCAGCAGCTTGAGCGAAATCAAAGGTGCCTGCAGGAATCCGGAAGGGTTGTTGAAGTAAAGGGGCTACGCCTGCTTATTTTGATGTTACATATTTTTTCTGTCTGAATATAGCGGTTAAAAAGAAAGGAAGTATGATGGGATTTCACGATTTAAAAGATTTTTTACAAAGGCTGAAAGAAGAGGGAGAACTTATTGAAATCGAAGAGGAGTTGGACCCTCGCTATGAAATAGCGGCCGTATTGGTTAAATTAGGTCAGCAGGAGTCGCCCGCGGCCCTGTTCAAACGGGTGAAGGGCTATGATATGCCTGTAGCGGGAAACCTGCTGGGAAGTAGAAAACGGCTGGCAATAATGTTTGAAACCACCCCGGAGAATATTAGTGAGGAATATTTAAAAAGAAAATCCCGGGGGATTCAGCCCAGGCTGGTGTCCCATGCCCCCGTCCAAGAGGTAATCATTAAAGATAACATTGATCTTGCCTCTGTATTGCCGATCTTAACCTTTCATGATAAGGATGTGGGTCCTTACATTACCCAGGGCCTGATATTTATGAAAAACCCTGACACAGGGGCAAATACTGTTGGAGTCCATCGTTTGCAGCTTAAAGGTAAAAATCGGCTGGGCATCCAATTGGTGAGCCGAACTTCCACCGAATTTTTCCGGCGGGCCGAAGCAAAAAACAGATCTCTGGAAATAGCTATTGCGATCGGCGTTGATCCCACCTTATTGTTAACTGCGGTTACATGGTTTCCCTTTGGGGATAAACTGGAATTGGCCGGTGGGCTCGGGGGATCCCCTTTGGAGTTAGCAGCAGGAAAAACGGTTGGGGTGGACATTCCTGCCCACGCCATGATCGTGCTGGAAGGAGAGATACTCCCTTCGGTCCGGGAAACCGATGGTCCTTTTGGAGAAAGTTCCGGATACTATACCACCGTGCAGAGTCCGGTGGTGGAAATTAAGGCAATTTGCCACCAAAAGGAACCCATTTTTTCCGTATTTAAGCCCTGGTCAATCGAGGATGATCTGATCCTTGACCTTTCCTGGACCGGCGAGGGTTTTAAAAAGCTTAAGGCCGAGATTCCCTCTTTGAGTGCCTTGAAACTTAGCTGGAATGCTTCCACCGCCCTGATGTCAATCAAAAAAAGCAACGAAGGGGAACCTCGTCGGGCTCTTTATCTGGCCTTGATGCATAATTTGTATATCAAGCAGGCGGTGGTGGTAGACGACGATGTGGATATTTATAACCCCCGGGAAGTGGAATGGGCAATCGCCACCCGGTTCCAGCCCCATAAGGACTTAGTGGTGATTCCCGGGCTGGAGGCAAATCCTCTTGATCCTTCAATGGAAAAGGGGGCCATCGGGTCCAAATTGGGCATAGATGCCACCAAGCCCCTTGGGGAAGAGGAAAAATTTCGAAAGATTGCCCCCCCTCTTGCAGCGGCAAACAAAGCAGGGGAAATCCTCAAAAAATTTAGTTTATGAGGCTTGCGGCGGCGGGAAGCGGGAAGAGATGCGGAAATTTTTGCTTAAAGGGGGTGCAGGAAGTTATGCGGCGAGATGAATTGTGATTGTCGAAGATTTTGTTTATAATTGGTTTATAAGGGACTAAAGGGTGGTGCTTGGGAGTGTGATGTGTTAAACTGTTTAATAGTCGGTATGGGAGGATTTTTCGGATCAATATCCCGTTATCTGATGGCCGGTTTTGTGCAGAAATTTTCCGGCAGTTTCTGGTTTCCGTACGGCACCATGGGAGTAAATTTGCTTGGTTGCCTTCTGATCGGTCTGCTCGGCGGTTTGGCCGACAACCGGGCACTTTTTAGGCCTGAGATTCGTCTGTTTTTTCTTGTCGGGGCACTGGGAGGGTTTACTACATTTTCAACCTTCGGATACGAAACGCTGGCCTTGCTTCGCAATCAGCAAATTTTCAGTGCCTTTGCCAACGTAGGTATCCATGTAATTTGTGGGATAGGAGCCGTTTGGCTGGGGTACACCTTTTCGAATTTGTAACTATTCATAAATTCAGAGTTAAGGGGTTACAGGTTCATCTCACAAATCCAAACCTTTAATGCGTGATCTTTGGATAGAGAATGCATGATAACAGAACGACTTGATAAGGTATGACGGCCGGTTTGGGAGTTATCCCGTTAACGCTTATTCTTGTTCCCATATTTTTTTGCATGAAAACGAAATCAAAAGGCCTGACAGGTAAGACCAAGTTTACTTATGACCTTGGAAGGTAATCTTAAACGGTAAACCCTTAACGGTTGCTTGAACATCAAAGGAAGGGCATATCATGCAAGCAATAAAAGGCCGGTTGCTCAGAATCTTCATTGACGAAAATGATAAACACGAAGGTGTGCCCCTTTATGAATGGATTGTTGCCAGGGCACGGGAAAAAAAACTGGTGGGGGCAACGGTATTCAGGGCGCTGGAAGGATTCGGGGTCCACAGTCAAATACATACTGCTAAAATATTGAGACTTTCCTCTAATTTACCGATTGTAATTGAAATTATAGACACCCGCGACAGAATAGAATCCTTCCTTCCTCTCGTTGATGAGGTCGTCAGTGAAGGACTCTCTACCTTGGAAAGTGTGGATATTCGTTTTTACCGGAGTGGAAAATAGTCAGGCCGGGTTCGATTTTTCATTTTTCAATTATTTCATCCGGTTTGAGTGGAACTGGTAACGCTTGGCTGATTGAGGTGATAAATACCTTCTGGATTACAAGAAAGAATTGGAGCAAAATATTTTTAATAAGGAGAACGGCAAAACAAAAATTATGGAAGGGGTGCAACTGATCGAATCTTCGAAGGCGTTGCTGGAGGCTGTGGAGGTGCTCCGTGACTATTCCTATCTGGGAATCGATACTGAATCCGACGGTTTTTATAGTTATTTTGAAAAAATTTGTCTGATTCAAATATCAATCCCCGATCGGGATATTATAGTTGATTTGTTACCCATTGACGATTTGAGCCCCCTTCGAGAAATACTGGAGACCCCCCGGATTGAAAAAATTTTGCATGCATCCAATAACGATCTTCTGGCACTGCAGAGAGATTACGGTTTTCGAGTGCGCAATTTGTTTGACACGGCTGTTGCCTGGCAGATGTTAGGTCATAAACGTTGTGGGTTGGATTATATTCTGCAAAAAGAGCTGGCGGTGGAGCACCCCATGAAATCAAAGTATCAGCGTTGCAACTGGGCTCAACGTCCCCTCACATTAGATAAACTGGAATATGCAAGGCTGGATACCCATCACCTGATTAGCTTGCGCCATAGACTGGACAATAAGTTGTCTTTGGAGCGGCTCCGAAAAAAGGCTCAGAAGAAGTTCCAACAACTGGAAGAATTGATTTTTGAGCCAAAAAAACCCGATCCCCTTGCCTACTTGAAGATTAAAAATACCCGTTTTTTGGATTCCCGGGGGAAGGATATCTTAAGAGAGCTTTATCGCTTTCGTGATCGTTTGGCGCGTAAGCAAGATTGCACTCCATTCCGCATAATAACCAATCAATCTATGCTGCATCTGGCCAGTAAAAATCCCCGAAATCTGATGGAACTAAGGAGAATTCCCGGTCTTCCCAGGCATTTTAAGAACCAGCAGGCAGGGGCACTGCTTGGGGTTATTTCGCGTGCCTACCGGCAATGGCGGGACAGCGCAAATGATCCCACATCTCTTAATGAAGAATGATTATAACCACAAGGATCGCGGTTCAAGTTTTAAGATCGATGAAAATTGAACATTTTTTATGATATTTAGTTGGAGACAAGCTGCTTAAACAAATTCAAAGATGTCCAAGAGAAGATTAGACGAACATATGCTGCCTGTTCATGAATTCAGCAGCTAGCTTAAAAAATATGAAGAGCAAAAGTAATACCGCCCCCGAATCTGCCTGTGAGCCTGATTACTTACAAATTATTAAATTACCTATTAATACCCGGACTCTCTCCATGGGGCTTTTTGCATGGGTAGCGGCCGGCAGTTAAAATTGACGGGATAATTATGATGTCTGCTCCGGATCGAAACAGAAATTTGGATTTACAGTGGAAGATATTGATCGGAATTGTCGCAGGCATTATTGTGGGAATTATCATCAATACTGCTTCTGGTTCGGGACCAGAACCAAAGCCCATTTCAGCATTGAAGGTATGCTTTGAATATGGAGGAGAAATATTTGTTCGTTTGCTCATCATGTTGATCGTTCCCCTGGTTTTTGCTTCAATTTTTATGGCGGTGGTAAATCTGGGAGATATACGGGAACTTGGAAAAATCGGTCTTAAAACCGTGGTATATTATCTGGCGACCACTGCCCTGGCAGTTTTGGTCGGCATTTTGTTGGTTAATTTTATTCATCCCGGAGCGGGAATTGACCAGAAAACCCTTGCCAGATTAAACATCAATACAAAAGTTCCGGCGGAGGTGATCGACCAGGGTGTGGGCGAGCGAAGTTCCACCATAATCATCATTGACACCTTCGTAAACATGATACCCAAAAATCCGCTGGCTGCCATGGCCAGGGGGGACATTCTACAGGTTATCTTTTTTAGCATTTTTATCAGTATCATTGCTGCCATGGCAGGGAGGGATTCTGAGACACTCATTAAGGCTATCCATGGCCTGGATAAGGTAATGAGTGAGGGGATAATGGTAATCATGCGCATCGCCCCATACTGTATATTTTTTTTGGTGGCGGCTATTTTCATAGATTTAGGGCTTGTTGCTCTAGAGGCCTTGGGGAAGTATGCCTTAACGGTTCTTTTGGGGCTAATCATCCATGCCGGGATCAGTCTTCCGTTGCTGGTGATAATATTCGGCCGCTGTAACCCCCTGCTTTTATTTAAGGCGGTTTCACCGGCCATTCTGACCGCATGGTCAACCGCTTCCAGCGCAGCTACCCTTCCTTTAACAATGGATTGCCTCCACAGGAGGGTAGGCGTTGAAAAAAAAATTAATAATTTTGTTTTACCTCTGGGGGCCACCGTCAATATGGACGGAACCGCTCTTTATGAATCAGTAGCGGTTATATTCATCGCTGAACTGATGGGCATCCATCTGACCTTGGGCACCCAGATAATTATTTTTATTACCGCCACCCTGGCGGCTATCGGGGCAGCTGCTATTCCGGGGGCCGGCCTGGTTACCATGGGAATCGTTTTAACTGCGGCCGGCCTTCCCCTGGAGGGAATCGGTCTGATCCTGGCCATCGACAGAATACTGGACCAGTTTCGGACGGCCGTCAATGTTTGGGGGGATACTACTGCGGCAGTAGTGATAGGAAGGATGGAAAACGCCATTTCACCAAATATTCAGTTGAGGACAAAATGGGAAAATTGAATAATAGGGTGGCAATAGTAACAGGGAGTGCATCCGGAATCGGCCGGGCAACCGCTCTGCTGTTTGCCGGGGAAGGTGCCAGGCTGGTGGTGGTTACTGCCCACTCCCTTAAGGCAGGCAAAGAGACTGTTGAAATGATTAAGGCGGCCGGCGGTGAAGCCATATTCATCAAGGCGGATGTTTCCCGATCAAAAGACGTACAGAATATGATCAAGGATACCCTCTTAAATTACGGCAAATTGGACATTCTTCATAACAACGCGGCGATCGACAGAAATCCGGCTCCAACCGCCGGTTATCAGGAACGAGATTGGGATGAAATTATCAATACTAACCTCAAAGGTGTGTTTATGGGGATGAAGTATGCCATCCCCGAGATGATTAAACGCGGGGGAGGGGTGATCATCAATACCGGGTCCGGTATCGGTATGGTTGGTGCTTGTAACGCGCCGGCTTATTGTGCTTCCAAGGGAGGAGTGTTAACCCTGACCAAAGCAGCCGCCTTAGAATACGCTGCCCACAATATCAGGGTGAATTGTCTTGTCTCCGGTCCTACTGAAACACCGATGCTGAAACAATTTACTGGGGGGAGGAAGGAGGCAGTTAAAAAAATTCTGGACAAAATTCCCCTGGGCAGGCTCGGCAGGCCGGAAGAGATTGCCCAGGCCGCCCTGTTTCTTGCTTCCGATCAGTCCTCCTTCGTAACCGGGTCGGCATTAGTGGTCGATGGAGGGTATACTGCCCATTAGCTCCTTTAAGTAAATAAGTTCGACCTTGCGGTTAGCCTTTAACAGTTAGCTATTAGGCAAAATGATCACAGAATGTTTTGCTATTACATATTTTCACCCTTTGGGTGTTATTTCAAGCTGGCGTAATACCTCGGTTTTTCAAAGCTAAACGTTTGTGTGCCGACAACTGATCGCTCAACTTAGGTTGGAATTAGATCGGCAAATGTAACGAGATCAAACGGATGTTGAATGGTTTCATGCAAAAGCTAACACTTAAATAGC
>DAOWNY010000060.1 GCA_030642325.1 Deltaproteobacteria bacterium | reverse complement strand
TCCCACCTCTCCATGGTGGATGGTGACGATCGGGGCGGTGGTAGCGATAATTCTTGGAAAACAGGTTTACGGAGGACTGGGATACAACCCCTTCAACCCGGCCCTGGTAGGACGGGTATTCCTTCTTATCTCATTTCCGGTGCAGATGACAAGCTGGGCAATGCCTTCGCCCATGTTCTTAAATAAAATGGACGCAGTAACCCGGGCAACCCCCTTGGGGGAAATGAAGCTTCAACTGTTATTGACCGGCCGGGTGCCCGAATTTTCCTCCAGTGATTTATTCGACTTTTTTATCGGCAATGTGGGTGGCAGCCTGGGGGAAGTGTCGATGATTGCCCTTCTGATCGGAGCGGCCTACCTTTTGTATCGGGGTTATATCGGCTGGCTTATCCCCTTATCTTTTATCGGTTCGGTAATGATCATAAGTGGAATATTTTGGTTAATTGATCCCACCAGGTTTTTAAGCCCCATCTTTCATCTTTGCACCGGAGGCTTAATCCTGGGGGCTTTCTTTATGGCAACCGATCTGGTAACTACCCCCCTGACGAGAAAGGGGATGTTGATATTCGGTTTGGGTTGCGGATTAGTTACCATTACTATCCGGTTGTTCGGGGGCTATCCGGAAGGGGTTTCTTTTTCAATTCTGTTTATGAACGCGGCCACCCCCTTGATTGACCGTTTTACAAAACCGAAGATATTCGGGGCACGGACAAAAAAGAATATTTCTTAAATTTGTTAGGCTTAATAGAGGTGAAACGTGCGGGAGATGTTACGCCTGACCATCCTTCTTACCATTGTAACCATCATTTCCGCCATAATGCTGGCGGCAGTTGATGACTTGACGGATGGACCCATCGCTTTTCAGAAAAGGCTGGAAAAAATCAGGGCCATAAAGGGAGTTTTACCGGCTTACGACAATGAGCCGGATCAGGATTTTGTGGAGCTTTCCACCGGTACAAATCGGAAGGGAGAAGCAACTAAAACGTACTTTTATAGAGCAAAAACCGAGGGAAAAATTACCGGGGTCGCCTTTCCGGTAATCTCCCATGAAGGTTACAGCGGAGATATCGAAATCATGGTGGGAATTACCCCAAAAGGAACGGTTACCGGGGTGGAGATCTTGGCCCATGGAGAAACCCCCGGTTTAGGATCAAAAATTGTTGGCTATCAATTTAAAGATCAGTTGAAGGGGAAAAATCTGGATAATTCCCGCTGGATGGTCAAAAAAGACGGGGGAGACATCGACCAGATTACCGGGGCTACCATTTCTCCCCGGGCAGTAATAAAGGCGGTAAAAGCCGGACTCTTGTTTTACCGGCTCAATAAAGAAAAAATTACAGATAGGATAATCGGGGGAGAGGTTATTGAAGATTCAGCAGGAACTTCTGAAGGGATTTTGGAGTGAAAATCCCCTTTTCAGGCTGACATTGGGGATGTGTCCTGCTCTGGCGGTCACTACTACTGCCATCAATGGAATTGGAATGGGACTGGCAACCGCTTCTGTTTTGGTCTGCTCCAATCTGGTCATTTCGTTAATCAGGAATCTGATCCCGGCCAAGATAAGGATCCCTACCTTCATCGTGATAATCGCCACTTTTGTTACCATGGTTGATCTTATCATGAACGGTTTTTTTCATCAGATCCATAAAACTCTTGGTTTGTTCATTCCTTTAATTGTGGTCAATTGTATCATCCTGGGCCGCGCAGAGGCCTTTGCTTCAAAAAATCCTACCATTTTTGCCATAGTGGACGGATTGGGCATGGGACTCGGTTTCACCGCCTCCTTATTTATTCTGGGGACCATCCGGGAAATTTTAGGCAACGGGACCATCTTTGGCCTGTCCGTTTTTGGAACAGGTTATTTCCCTCTCTTGATAATGATTCTTCCCCCCGGGGCATTTATTACTCTCGGTTTTTTACTGGGGGCAATCAATAAAATCGAGGAAAGGCTGGGCCGTTAATAAAATATCCGGCCTGGTTTTACAATATTCATTACCTGGTGTTTTAAACGCATTGATACATCAAAATAATTCAAAAAAATGGTTAATAGTTTCAATTTTGGGGGTTACTATCTTATTGGTGGTAACCCTTTTTTCATTTCACCTTCTCTGCCTGAATCGGATAAAAACGGTTAAACGCACCCAGCTCTTAATGGGCACCTACGTGGAAATAACCGTCCTGGGAAAAAATGAAAAAAGAATTAATAAAGCGATAATCCGGGCATTCCAGGAGATGAAAAAGGTTGAAAATAAATTGAGTAAGTTTATTCCCGGAAGCGAAGTTTCTTTAATAAATAAGAATGCGGGAATCGCGTGGGTAACTGTTGACCCGGAATTGATTGATATTATTCAAAAGGCAGGAGAGATTTCTGAGATAACCGGGGGAAGCTTTGATATTACCGTGGGGATTTTGGGAGAAATATGGGATTTTCGTGAAGGGGCTACTGTACCCGATAAAAAAAAGATAGACATGTTACTCAAATTGGTGGACTATCGCAAGGTAATGGTGGATGAAAAAAATTCAAGGGTTTTCCTTGCCGAAAAAGGAATGGAAATTGATTTGGGGGGTATTGCCAAGGGTTTTATAGTGGACAATGGGGTAAGGATATTGGAGCAAAACAAAATCAAAAATTTTATTATCAACGCTGGGGGCGACTTGACCGTCAGAGGCAACAAGGGTTTCGAACCGTGGAAGGTTGGAATCCAGTCTCCGAGAGACCGGACAAAGATATATATTACCCTGGGTCTAACGAATAAATCAATTACCACCTCGGGGGATTATGAAAAATATTTTATGCAGGATGGGGTTCGCTATCACCATATCCTGAATCCCGGTACCGGATATCCGGCGATGAGTTGTTCAAGTTCCAGTATAGTGGCAAGTGACGCAACTACCGCCGATACCTTGTCCACCGCTGTTTTCGTTTTAGGGCCGGCGAGAGGAATCAAACTAATTGAAGCCCTGCCGGAGGTGCAAGGGATGATCGTCGACAAAAAAGGCAAGGCAGTATTTTCTTCAGGATTTGGGGATTTTATTTTAAGCCGAGCACCCGGCTTGGCTGAAGTTTATGAAAAATAGAATAGCCTAATGGATCTGTTGAGTTTATAATAATATAAAAGATCCAATTTATCAACCGTTGATTGAATCAAGGGGACCAAATTAATGGAAATATCCGAATATTTTTCGGTGTTCATCTGGATAGTAATTTTACTTGTGTGGTCAGCCTTTTTTTCCGGGACGGAGGTTGCCCTGCTTTCTTTAAGTAAATTTCGGATCAAACATCTGGTCAAAAATAATCCAAAGGTTGGGGAACAGATCGAAAACATTTTAAAGGAACCCGATCGTCTCATCGGCACTATCCTGGTGGGAAACAATCTGGTAAATGTAACCGGCACTGCTTTAGCCACTGCCACCGCCATCTCGCTGTTTGGGGAAAAGGGCATCATTATTGCGACCTTAGCTATGACCGCCCTTTTTCTCATCTTTTCAGAAATTACCCCAAAAACCTATGCCGCCTATAATTCGACAAAGCTTTCTCTGATGGTTATCTACCCCATCCGGGTATTTTCCATTCTCTTTTATCCCATCGTGTGGATAACCACCAGGATTGCAAATTATTTATTACACATCCTCGGCTTAAAAGAAGAGTCCCGCTGGACACCAATTACCGAGGAAGAGATTGAATCACTCATTGAAGTTGGAGAGGCAGAGGGGGCATTTGAGCCCGAAAAAAAAAGAATGCTGGCCGGGGTATTCGATCTGACCGATTTGACGGTTAAGGATGTAATGATTCCCATGAAAGATGTAATTTGCATTGAAAGCGGGATGGAACAAAAGCATATGCAAAAAATAATTGTGGAAAATCCCTATTCCCGTTACCCGGTCTATGAACAAAATCAGGATCATATTGTCGGATATCTTCATGCAAAAGAATTTTTTAAGGCCGGCATCAGCAAAAAATATATCCTGAAAGATGTCCTTCATCCTCCCCTTTTTATCCCGGAAACCAAAACCATCTATACCCAGCTTAAGGATTTTCAAAAGGAACGGGTGCATTTGGCATTTGTGGTAGACGAATACGGAGATGTCCGTGGGATCATTACCATGGAAGATATTATTGAAGAAATTACCGGGGAAATTTATGATGAATCCGATCGGATCAAGATGCCTTATGTGCTGCAAAAGGACGGATCGGTTCTCATCGAAACTGATGTAAAGATAAGGGAAATCAATCGCCTTTTAAACATTACCCTTCCCGAAGAAAACAGTTCTACTCTGGGGGAATTAATTCTTAAGACAATGGGATATATTCCCGAAAAAAACGAAGAAGTAATTATCAATGGTTATCAGTTTAAGATTTCCGCGGTTAAAGATAGATCAATAGTAAAGGTAAAAATGCAAAAAAAACAGTGAGGTATTTATATTTATGGAAGAAAAAAGTTTATCCCGGATGAGAAAGGATGCGGATATAATCTTTCGAGCCGGCATACAGGCGGTGGAACCGGCGGCAGCCATCAAGCGTTATTGTCACTTGCAGGGGTCCCGGCTTGATGTGAAGGGAAAAATTTATGATCTTGACCGGTTTAAAGATATCTATCTAATCGGGGCAGGAAAGGCTGTTGCTCCCATGGCCAAGGCCTTGGAAGAAATCATTCCCGGCAGGATCAAAGCAGGATCAATAAATGTTAAATACGGACATCTCGCCCCCTTAAGCACCGTCCTCATCACCGAAGCGGGGCATCCCATTCCTGATCAGGCAGGAAAAGAGGGAACCATGCGTCTTTTAAGCCTGGCACATAAAGCAGGCGAGGATGATCTGGTGCTTTGTGTGATATCGGGAGGGGGATCATCCCTGCTTCCCAACCCTCCTTCGGAAATAACCCTGGAAGAAAAACAGGCATCCACCCGAGCGCTGCTTGCCTGCGGTGCCACCATTCAAGAGATTAATGCCATCCGCAAGCATTTATCCGGAATCAAAGGGGGAGGCCTGGCACGGGCAGTTTATCCTGCCACCCTTATTTCCCTCATTTTATCTGATGTCATAGGAGACGATCTGGATGCAATAGCTTCCGGGCCAACCGTTCCCGATTCCAGCACATTTCATGACTGCTCGGACATATTTGATCGGTATCTTCTCAAGGATAAACTTCCCTTGAGTGTTCTTTCTTATATCAACAGGGGTAAATTGGGAGAGATTCCCGAAACCCCCAAACCGGATGATCCTGTTTTTACCAAAACCCAAAATATAATTGTGGGAAGCAACCTGGAATGCTTACTTGCCGCTAAAAAGACGGCGGATAACCTGGGCTATCAAACTCTGTTACTTTCTACCATGATCGAAGGCGAAACCAGGGAGGTGGCAAAAGTGCAAACCGCTTTAGCCAAGGAAGTATTGCAAACCGGCAACCCCATCCCTTCTCCGGCCTGCATTCTTTTCGGGGGGGAGACCACGGTGACCATTAAGGGCAAGGGTAAGGGGGGTCGTAATCAAGAATTTGCTCTGGCTTCAGCCATTGAGCTGGAGGGATGGTCGAGAGTAGTGGTTCTCAGCGGGGGAACCGACGGCACCGACGGTCCCACCGATGCGGCGGGAGCTTTGGCAGATGGAGAAACAATAAAGAGGGCTCGAATGCTTGACATGAATCCCCGGGGTTATCTTAACAATAATGATTCTTACCACTTTTTTGAAAAACTGGGTGATCTGGTCAAAACCGGTCCCACCAATACCAATGTGATGGATCTGTGCATTCTCCTGGCGACAAAGTTTTGAGAAAATCAACCCGCCCTTTTTTTAATGGTGATAAATTCATTGACAAAAATAATATATTATTATATATAACATACTATAATTTAAAAGTTTATTAATGACAAAAAGATACAAGCCATGCAAAAAAATGTTCTCACCCAAAAATCCGGTCAGTTCGTATTCAGCCATCTAACTTCCCCGGAAAAACTGGAAAAATATCTTATTGAAATCAGGGTTCTTTACCAAACGTTGATTGATTTGCCGGTTTTGCCTGAATTGGCCGCCCGGATCGATAAAAAAATAATTACCAAAACCATTTTTGGCAATGCAGCGGTTGACGGGAACCCCCTAACCGAAGATCAGGTTGCCAAAATTCTTTCAACCCCGGAAGAAAAAATGGAAAAACCGAAACAGGCGGAAAGGGAGGTAATCAACCTCAAGGCGGTTTATGACTACATTGGCGAATTGGAAACACCCAAATCACCCTTTGAACTTACCGAAAAAATTATCCTTTTGATCCATTCGATTGTTACCCGGGAAGTCAGCCATGAATATAATGTCCCCGGCCAATATCGAAAAAATACTATTGTCCTCAGGGTGGAGGATGAAAATCAGAATGAAATTTACACGCCCCCTAAAACATCAAACGATATCAAAGTCTTAATGCAGGAATTTATAGAGTGGATAAACAGCAAACCACTCCTGGAATTGGGATCAATAACCAGGGCTGCTTTAGCCCACTATTATTTAAGGCTCATTCATCCTTTTAGCGATGGAAACGGCAGAACCGCCCGATCCGTGGAGACTCTTATGATGCGGATGGCCGGGATAAGATATGTTCCCATAATGCTTGCGGATTATTATTATCGCAACGTTGATGACTACCTTGAAGCATTTTATCGGGCAAGAAGAAATCCTCAATATGACCTGACTTCTTTTTTGGAGCTTATTTTAAAGGGGATAACTGCTTCGCTCAAAGAAATGGAGGTGAGCATAACCCTATATATCCGCAGGGCCACCCTGCGCGACTATTATGATTATCTTAAAAAAAAGAAGGAGGTAACCCAGCGACAACACGATTTGTTAATCATGATTACGAATAATGCAACACTTTTCAGCATTGAAGATTTGTTTAATACATCCCCCTTTGATCTTTTATATCGCAAGCTTAGCGAAAGAACCGCCAGCCGGGATCTAAAAAAATTATGCGATAAAAATCTTTTACTTCGAAAAGATAATGTCTATCAGTTAAATTTTCGAGTTTTAGGATAAATTCCCCTCCCCTCTTGCAGCCATTAAAAAAGTCACTTAAAATGAAAAATGTAATTAAATCTAACCTGATCATCTTTTCCGACCTTGACGGGACACTACTTGATCATTATACCTATTCATTCAGTGCGGCCGAAGATGCCCTTCAACAAATCAAGGAAGCCGGGATACCTCTTATCTTGTGCAGCAGCAAAACCCGGGCGGAAATGGAATTATGGCGTAAACGGTTGGAAAACAGTGATCCCTTTATTGTAGAAAATGGAGCAGCTTTTTTTACTACCCAGCCAATCGAGCAGCAGGGAATTAAGTGTACAAAGAAAGATGGTTATCGAGTAATTGAACTTGGAACCCCTCATCGAGAGCTTATGAAGCGGTATGCAAAGCTAAAAAATCGATTCGGATACAAAATACGGGGATTTACCGAAATGGATGCCGGAGAAGTAGCAAAACTAACCGGGCTCTCTCCGGAGGAAGCGGCTTTGGCCAAAAAAAGGGAATATACTGAACCATTCCTGTTTGATGAAGGCCATAAATACCAGGCAGAATCGTTAAAGCATGAAATGGCGGCCCTGGGGCTTAATCTTACCCAGGGGGGGCGTCTGTTTCACATGATGGGAGGAAACGATAAGGGTAAGGCGGTAAAGATCGCCGGGGAGATCTATAAGACAAATCAACCGGCAGTTAAGACCATCGGTCTGGGTGACAGCTACAATGACCTTCCCCTCCTTAAAGCAGTAGATGTCCCTTTTTTGGTGAAAAAGCCGGGTGGTCAATATGACCGGAGGATATCATTGCCGGGCCTCAACCGGACTTCCAAAACAGGTCCTGCCGGATGGAATGAAGCAATAAAGGCGGTCTTGGCGAAGCGAGGCATAGTGTAAAAAACCCGGCGACCGACTAAAAACCAAAGAAGCTAAATCAATCAGCCGGCACTATATAATATCTTACAGGGGATTTAACGGATGGATATTTACGTTGCCAGACAACCCATTTTTGATAAAAAGAGGCGTATTTTTGGCTATGAACTTCTTTTTAGAGATGGGATGTCCAACTTTTTTCCTGACATTGACGGGGACACCGCCACCTCTAAACTTCTTTCAAACAGTTTTTTTAACACAGGGATAGAAAAAATTACCGGGCTCAAGCTGGCATTCATTAACTTCACCCAGGATTTGCTGTTAAAGAAGATCCCCCTCATGCTGCCCTGCGACAAAATAGTTGTGGAGATCCTGGAAGATGTGGAGCCCGAAGATAATGTGGTATCAGCATGCAGTGAAATGGTAAAAAAAGGTTACAGTATCGCCCTGGATGATTTTTTATATGAGAAGAAAAGAGAACCTTTAGTTGCCCTGGCAAATATCATTAAATTCGACTTTAAATCAACCCCTTTTTCCGTAATAGAACAGACAATGGAAAAATTGGCTGAATACCGGGTTCAATATCTCGCAGAAAAAGTGGAAACCTACGAAGAATTCAGGAAGGCCCTGAAAGCAGGTTTTGATTATTTTCAAGGCTATTTCTTCAGCAAGCCTGAGGTCATTAAGAGAAAGGATATCTCAAGCTCCCAGATCAATCTTTTAAAAATTATGGCTGAATTCAGCAAAAAAGACTATACCGTCCAAGAACTGGAGACAATCATCATTCGTGATGTGGCCCTTGCCTATAAGCTGTTGCGTCACGTCAATTCCGCCTATTTCGGAATAGCCAACAACATCTCCAGCATTAAACAGGCCATAGTATTACTTGGAGAAAAGGAGGTTAGACGTTTTTTTTCTCTCATGTCCATGGCAAAATTAGCTGATGAAAAACCGGATGAATTGATTCGAGCTTCAATTGTCAGGGCCAGGTTTTGCGAACTGACGGGAGAGCTATATGGTCCTGAGGTGAATTCATCGGAACTTTTTACCCTGGGGCTTTTTTCATTGATTGATGCCATCCTGGATGCCCCCATGAAAAATCTGATGGAAAACCTTCCCCTCTCGGAAAACATCAGGGAAGTGCTGACTGATCAGAAAGGGGATTTAAAAGATTTCTTAAGCCTTGCCGTGAGTTACGAAACAGGGAACTGGGATGGGGTGGAAGCAAATGCACGATCCCTTGGCTTGAATAATATGGACATCCCCAGCCGTTTTTTGGAAGCCATCAAATGGGCAGATAACCTTGCCGATCTTTAACGGATTTCCATATACTTTGCGGCTTCATAAGCTGTGAACCATAAACATGACGACCTGAGTTACGAAGGTTGAAGTTAAAAAAATCGACCTGGGCGGTTAGGTATTAGCTATCAGGTGTTGGCTTTTACATGAAACCATTCAACATCCGCTTGATTTCGTTACATTTGCCGATCTAATACCCACTTCAAGTTGAGCGATCAGCTGCCGGCAATTAGCTTTGAAAAACCGAGCCTAAGGCT
>DAOWNY010000026.1 GCA_030642325.1 Deltaproteobacteria bacterium | reverse complement strand
GACAATCATCAACAAGAAGAATAGAAATCTCTACATTGCTATGACTTAATTTGCTTAAGATCTTCTTGGTTGCTTCCCTTATTTTTTTTAGAATTACCTTTTGTTTGTCTTGTTGATTGCTTATCAATATTCCCATTCGGTTTTTTCTCTTCCCCGCTTTTCTCTGTTATGGCTTCAGGATAATCAATGCGTCGGTGAAAAATGCCGTTTAAAACCTGGGTAAAGCTTTTAGCAATTTTAAATAAATCATTTAAAGTCAAATCGCACTCATCCAGCTGCCCGTCAGCAAAACTACTATTTATTACCTTCTGAACGAGACCCTTTATTCTGGAAGGGGTCGGGTCGGATAAAGTTTTACTTGTTGCCTCCACCGCATCGGCAAGCAATACCAGGCCGGCTTCCTTTGTCTGGGGTTTCGGGCCGGGGTAGCGATAATCCTTCTCGTCCACCGATTGGACCTCGGGATTTTCCTGCTTCTTTGCCTTCTGATAAAAATATGATATAAGACCTGTTCCGTGATGCTGCTGAATAATATCAATTATCGACTTTCCCAGCCGATTCGCCCTTGCTACTTCCACCCCGTCTTTGACGTGAGAAATTAAAATAAGACTGCTCATGCTGGGTGCCAGCTTACTATGTTTGTTTACATTATCTTTCTGATTTTCAACAAAATAGAGGGGCTTTTTGATTTTGCCGATATCATGATAAAATGCGCTTACTTTGGCAAGCAAAGGATTGGCACCAATTGATTCGGCTGCTGCTTCTACCAGACTCCCCACGATCATACTGTGATGATAAGTCCCGGGAGCCTGAACCATTAAATCTCTTAAAACCGGTTGGTTTAAATTTGCAAGCTCAAGCAGCCTTATATTTGTGTTATATCCAAACAGATCTTCGAATAAAGGGGTAATCCCGGTAACAATAATTCCTGCCAGTATTCCCCCGGTAAATCCAAATGCCATCTGAAACAGGTCAGGCAGGTGGATGAATTCACCCTCCATCATTTTAAGAAAAAGAATGGTAATGACATTGATTAATCCGACAAAAAAACCTGCCTTGATTAAATCGGTTCGTTGGGTGCAACGGGCAACTCCCATTACGGCAATCACGTTTCCGATAACAAAATAAACAAAAAAAGTCATGCTTTGCTCAAGCAGCCAGGCAGCAAAAATGGAAACGAGGAGAGAAAACAGAAAGGCTATCTCCGCACTCAGGAGGATGGAAATCAACATGGCGCCAAATGTAATAGGAACGGCATGCAAGAGGGAATCTGCAGATATTTGGGGAAATCCCTCGCTAACGGCCCTGGCGATAAAAATGGTGGCTTTTACCAATAAAATTTCAACCAATAAGATAATTGCAAGCAACAAAAGATCAGCAGTACCCTTCGAGAACTGTTTTATGTTGCCGGCATATAAACGGTAAGCAATGTAAAGGATCAATATGGTTAAAAACGTCAGTCCCATATTGACAAGAATTGCTTTGTGCCCTTTATCCACCCCTGTCATGGCTGCAAGCTTTAGCAGGTGTTCTTCATTGACTTTTTCCCCCTCCCGAATAATCATTTCCCCTCTTTTAACCTGGAAAAAAACCGGTTTTACTTCCTGGAGCGTCTTTTGTCTTCTATCTTCCGTTTCATTCTTGTTGAAAGTAACATTGGGGGTAACAAAACCTTGAGATATCTTAATGATAACATTTCTAAGGGGTTTTTTTAGTTGGGTAAGATTTTTATTAGCTCTGGGGATGATCTGCTTTTTTGCCTCTTTTAAACCGAGGATAGACGAGGAGTCTTCGTGAAATTCTTCCACCTTTGTCTGAACGTTTCTAAGAATTATTCCTTTTCCCCCCTCATTCAAAAGGATGTTTTTATTGCTGACTACCCCTTCCAAAAGGATCGGGGTTACTAAAAAAAATATATGACTTTCAATGTCCGGGTTAAAATTGTTTGCTGCTAAGATATTAAAATTTTTACCAGATAACGTAACCCCAAGGATTTTTTCGAACTCCTGCCTGGTTATAGCTTTTTCCGTCTTGCCGTCCTCCTCTTCGTCTTTCTGATAGTTTTCCCGCATCATACTGAAGACATAAGACAACTTTTCTTCCAGCCGGGAGATTACTGCTTGATCAAAATCATAGATGGGTCTCAGTTCTTCAGCTGCTTTTTGTCGCCTTTTCTCGGTTGATAATTCATCTTCTATCAAAAGGTCGTTATTTGCCTTGATATTTCGTCGAGCAATATCACCCAATTTATAGCTTCTTTTGGGAAGAGAAATGTTAGGTGAAAGGAGCATTCCGATAATTACACTGGTGATAATAATCATTATCCATTTTTGTAAGGATAAACTCCATAACTTCTCCAAAAAAGTATATAGATTCAATTTGGTTATGGGTTTGCTCAATAGGGGATGAGCAACAAATTTCCCCCTTTTTTTGCCGGCTGGATAGATTTTCAAAATATATTTTTTAAAGGTTTCCCTCATACCTTTTTTTGTCCTTTTTTTCCATCTCTTCGTAAGCCTTGATAATATCCTGAACTAGAGGATGTCTAACCACATCCTTTTTTGAAAAGTATTTGAAAATTATTTTATCTACCCCTCCAAGGATATCCCCTGCCTCCACTAAACCGGAAACCTTTCCGGCGGGAAGATCGATCTGGGTGATGTCGCCGGTTATCACCGCTTTGGAATGCTGGCCCAGTCTGGTCAAAAACATTTTCATCTGTTCACTTGTAGTATTTTGGGCTTCATCCAGAATAACAAATGCCCTGTTGAGCGTTCGCCCTCTCATGAAAGCTAGGGGAGCTATTTCTATCTGCCCCCGATCAACTAAACTAGACGCCTTTTCAAGATCCACCATATCATAAATTGCATCATACAGCGGTCTCAAATATGGATTTACCTTTTCATAAAGATCACCAGGCAGGAAGCCCAGCTTTTCACCTGCTTCCACCGCCGGTCTGGTAAGGATTATTCGTTCCACTTCTTTCCTGTTTAAACAATTTATGGCCAAAGCCATCGCCAGATAAGTCTTACCGGTGCCAGCCGGACCAATGCCAAATACAATATCGTTTTTACGAATCGACTCGATATACCTCTTTTGAGATAAATTTTTGGGGGTTATCACTCTTTTTGCGGTTGAAATAAATACCGTATCTAAAAATATATCCTGGAGATTTGCCGAGTTGCTGTGTGAAAGTATCCTGATTGCATTATCAAAATCGGAGGAGTAAAGAGGGTAACCTTTTTTTAGTAACGAATAAAGCTGATTGAGAAGTTTGTTGGTAAGTGCTACACCCGGCTCATCGCCACGGATAGTAACGGTGTTACCCTTTAAATGTATATCAACCCCCACTGAATCTTCAATGATCTTAAGGTGTTTATCATTTTCTCCCAACAAGTTTTGGATAAAATAATTATCATCAAAACTGATTTTTATTACCGATTCAACTTCTCTTGGTTTTTTCAAATATTAATTTCCTTGAAAATAAACGGGTAACGGATCTTTTGAAAAGCACTTAGTGTCCAAAGCATTAGTAGCTGTTCACGGTTGTTTCAATGAATTATGTATTACCTTAAGCCTTTTTGATATGTATTTTAATCCTTGAATCCGTTTTTTGCGATTCAATATCAGGCATCCTGCTGATTCCTTGTAATGGAATATATGCTGGTGTTTTCGATAAGATAGCTGAGCCTTTTATTGTGCCGGCGGACCATATAAATCTGAAATTCGGTTTCATTTAACTGTGAACCGTGAACAGTTAAACAAATTATTAATGTTCCAGCCATAAATTATAACTTCTTTCATTCCTTTAATTGAATCTCAACTCCCCGGTAAAAAGCATGAATACACAGAACCCCATGAATTGACAAGGAAATAATCTATTTTGGGAGGTTACCGATTTTTTAAGTGATATGAACGTTGGTGTTGGATGCATAGTCAATCTGGTTATTGATTATTGCTCCAATATAAGATTCGCAGGCAATGGGGGCAAACGATTAAGTCTTCACATTTTTGGACATCATTGTAAAGTTGAGGAAGAATGTTGAGATGGCATCCCTGGCAAATACCATTTGTGACGTTGACCACAGCAATGCCCAGGCGTTTTTCTCGAATAATATTGTATTGTTCAAACAAATCGGCTTTTATCGCATTAACAATATCTTTCCTTTTTAAAATAAAACTTTTCATCTCTTTGCCGTATTTGATGGAATCAGATTTAAGTTTCACCTTCTCTTTTTTAAAATTTTTTGCAAGATTAGTACAATTAGCTTCCAATTGAACAATTTTTTTACTGATTTCTTCAATCTCATTCATGTATTCAATGATCTCTTCTTCCGCATCCAAGTTTAGTTCTTTGGCAAAAGCAATCTCTTTTAAAAAAGCCTCGTACTCTTTGTTGGTTTTGGCCTCCATCATCCTTTTTTCGGATGCCTTGATCTTTTCCAGCTCAACATCAAGATCTTTCTCTTTTTTTATCTTTTTTTTAGTGGATTCCTCAAATTGTTTTTTGATATGCTCAATATCTTTTTCCTTTTCCAAAAGAGTTGCCTCCAGTTGGCTAATCTTTGAAGAAGGTTCATCTTTAAGTTTTTCCAGCTCAGATACTCTTAAATCAATCGTTTGTAATTTCATCAGCAACTGTAATTGTTCTCGCAATCTTTTCTCCTAACGATTTATTAAGTTTATTATCCTGGGCAACCATCCGATGCTTTTTATCCTCCCCCCCAAGAAAAATTTGCAGTCTTCGAAAAATATCAGGACTTTAGATGCAATCAATCTAATAAAACCGCATGCCAAATATTGGTGGGCCCACCTGGGTTCGAACCAGGGACCGCCCGGTTATGAGCCGGAGGCTCTTCCAGCTGAGCTATGGGCCCGCAAATAATTCACTTTTAGTTTATAGCAATTAATCAGATTTGTTGTCAAGATAAAATGGAATCCGAAACCCGTTAAGGGATATTTTATAATCTATTTGTGGTTGCTGTCCTATAATTATCATCCACTGCTGTATTCCGTTTGAATACACGGGCAATGGGAATTGAAAATATTCCGCGGTTTTTCTTTGCCTAAACACTCCCGGACGGTTGACCATGCCGATAAATTAGGCTATAAGTATCAAACGATGTAACCGCCCGGGAGACAGCAGTCAGAATTCGTGAGCCGGATAAAACCGGTCTTGAATTCCGGCTCCCAAACAGTTGTTATGGTTATTTAAATTTTTACAACTTCCCCAAAAGGTCGGGTTGCTGCCGTTAGGAGCGAAGCGAAACAGTCTCTTTCATGCGCACGGAGATTGTTTTTCGCCTGAGGCTACTCGCAACGGCAGGGCTGACAGTGTGCAATGACCGGTTTTTTTTAAAGAGTTGCAATTTTTTTTCTTTTTCAGACTTGAATGGTAATTGACCTTATTCATGAATAAAATCATCATTAAAGGTGCCCGGGAGCACAATTTAAAAAATATTGATGTTGAGATTCCCCGCAGCAGCTTGGTAGTTATCACCGGCCTAAGCGGATCGGGTAAATCCTCCCTGGCGCTTGACACAATATATGCCGAGGGTCAACGAAGGTACGTAGAATCTCTATCCGCATATGCCCGACAATTTTTAGAGCAGATGGATAAACCCGATGTTGACTCTATTGAAGGGCTTTCCCCGGCCATCTCCATCGAACAAAAGAGCTCCGGCAAGAATCCCCGCTCCACGGTAGGTACTGTCACCGAAATATATGATTATCTTCGACTTCTCTTTGCCCGGATTGGCATTCCCCATTGTTATCAGTGTGGTAAGGCAATTGTTTCCCAAACCATCCAGCAAATCACCGACCAAATTCTTCGATTTCCCCATGGAGCTAGAATAAATATACTTTCTCCCATTGTACGGGGAAAAAGGGGAGAATACCAGAAGGAACTGAAAAATCTGCGCAAAAATGGATATGTTCGAGTAAAAATCGATGGCGAAATCAAAGACTTAAGCGAAGAGATCAGCCTGGATAAGAATAAAAAGCATGACATTGATGTTATGGTGGATCGGCTCACGGTAAAAGCCGGCCTGGAAGGGAGGCTTGCCGACTCCCTGGAAATCGCATCAAACTTGTCCGACGGATTGATCAAGGCGGAAGTTATAGGAAAAGAAGAACTCCTTTTCAGTGAAAAATTAGCCTGCCCTGATTGCGGGGTTAGTTATCCCGAGTTATCCCCCCGCATGTTTTCCTTTAACAGCCCTTATGGAGCTTGCACTGCCTGTGGCGGTATGGGGACGAGAATTTATTTTGATCCTGATCTGATTATTCCCGACCGCAATCTCTCCCTGCGAGAAGGGGCGGTTCTCCCCTGGAGAAAAAGGGAATCTGTCTATTTTTACCAAATTTTAGATGCCCTTGCCCAACACTACCATTTTAATATTTATACCCCCTTCAGGGATCTTCCTTCCCAAATTCAGAAAGTTATTCTTTACGGATCGGGTGAAGAGAAGATCAAATTTTATTTCGAAGAAAATGAACAAAGGCACTCTTACCGGAACAAATTTGAGGGAATAATAAATATCCTAAACCGAAGATATCAGGAAGCACCCTACAACAACACCCGTAAAGATATTGAAAGATACATGAACAACCGCCCCTGTGATGTCTGCAAAGGATCAAGGTTAAAAAAAGAAAGCCTTGCGGTTAAAGTGCAGGGCATGTCCATCAATCAAATAACCGTACTTACCGTAACGGAATGCCTCCATTTTTTTCAAGGTTTAAAACTTGATGATCGAACAGCAAAAATTGCCGAAAGGATCATCAAAGAAGTCACCGAGCGATTGATGTTTTTGGAGAATGTGGGGCTCGGTTACCTCACTCTTGACCGGACTGCCACCACTCTTTCAGGGGGAGAAGGACAGAGGATCCGTCTTGCCTCTCAAGTAGGCACCAGCCTGACGGGGGTCCTTTATGTCCTGGATGAACCCAGCATCGGTCTCCACCAACGAGACAACCTTCGGCTGCTCAATACCCTGAATAAACTTAAAGATCTGGGTAATACGGTAGTAGTAATTGAGCACGATGCCCAGACCATCCTCTCAGCCGATTATATAATCGACATGGGGCCTGGAGCAGGAGAAGGGGGAGGAGAAATTATTTTTTCCGGTCCCCCGGAGAAAATCATTAACGATGAAAAATCCCTTACCGGCAAATATCTTTCCGGCAAACTAACCATACCTGTTCCTGAGAAAAGAAGAAAAATAGGGACTAAACATATTTCAATCAAAGGGGCCAGCGAAAACAACTTAAAACATATCGATATAGACATACCGCTTGGGGTTTTCACGGCAGTCACCGGAGTTTCAGGTTCCGGCAAAAGCTCCCTGATAATCGACACCCTCTACCGAATCCTGGCACAGAGGTTATATTATTCGCGGGAACGGGCGGGTCGGGTGGAAAATATAGAGGGATTAAAATTTATCGATCGGGTAATCAACATTGATCAGGACCCCATCGGTCGCACCCCCCGTTCCAATCCAGCTACCTATACCGGAGTGTTTACCTACATAAGAGAGTTATTCACAAAAACCAAGGAATCTAAAGTGAGGGGGTATCGACCGGGAAGATATAGCTTTAATGTTAAAGGGGGGCGGTGTGAGGCATGCGCGGGAGACGGGATAATAAAAATCGAAATGCAGTTTCTTCCTGATGTTTATGTTGTCTGCGATGTCTGTAAAGGAAAAAGATATAATCGGGAAACTCTGGAAATTCGCTATAAAGGAATGAACGTTGCGGATATCCTGGACATGACGGTTGATCAGGCCTTGATCTTCCTGGAGAAAATTCCGCACATCAAATCAAAGCTTCAAACCCTTTCCGAAGTAGGTTTGGGATATATCAGGCTTGGCCAATCGGCCACCACGCTTTCCGGGGGAGAAGCACAACGAATCAAGCTGGCCAAGGAGCTTAGTAAAAAAAGTGCCGTCAACACACTCTACATTTTAGATGAGCCGACCACCGGACTACATTTTGCCGACATCCATAAACTGTTAACCGTACTAAATAAACTCATCGATATTGGGAATAGCGTGATTGTGATTGAGCATAACCTGGATGTCATCAAAACAGCCGATCATATCATTGATTTAGGGCCCGAGGGGGGGGACAAGGGAGGAGAAATTGTTGCCATGGGAACTCCCGAAGAAATTTCGCAAAATAATAATTCTTTTACCGGGCAATTTTTAAAACCAGTGCTCACCCCTTGACAAAGAAACCCCTCATCCCAAAAGGCAGTGTTGCCGAATTTCATGCTTTAAAACTTTTTACTGCCCCCCCTATCGCTTTGATCGCTTTTTCCAGATCCTCATCGGAGTGAGCCAGGGAAAGAAAAGAAGCCTCAAATTGGGACGGTGCCAGATATATTCCCCCATTAAGCATCTCCCGGAAATATTGGGCGTAACTTTCAGTATCGCAATGTTTGGCGGTAAAGTAATCTAATACTTCGCTGTCGGTAAAAAAGATGGTAAACATGGAACCTACCCGGTTTATACGAACGGGCACTCCGCTTTCCCGAAAAATCCCTTCAATTTCTTTGCAAAAATTTCGGCTCCGTTTTTCCAGTTTTTGATAAACATCATCCTGCCGCAAAATCTTGAGAGTCTCGATCCCCCCCCTCACCGCCAGGGGGTTACCCGAAAGAGTGCCGGCCTGGTAAACATCTCCCTCGGGAGCAAGCCTATTCATGATCTCTCTTTTTCCTCCGAAAGCCCCTACCGGTAATCCTCCGCCAATAATTTTTCCCAAACAGGTAAGATCCGGTTTCGTGTGATATAACTCCTGCGCCCCTCCGTAGGATACCCGAAAACCGGTAATGACTTCATCGAAAATCAGCACAATTTCAAACCGGGTGGCAATTTTTCGCAAACCCTCCAAAAATCCCTGCACCGGCGGCACAACTCCCATATTACCGGCAATAGGTTCAACGATGATGGCGGCTATTTCTTGGGAATATTTTTCAACCACCTTTTCGGTGGCGGCAAGATTATTGTAAGGAACACTGAGAGTATTTTTTACGTAATCCGCAGGTACTCCAGCACTTCCAGGTATCCCCAGAGTCGCTGCCCCTGAACCGGTTTTTACCAGGAGACCATCGGAGTGCCCGTGATAACAACCTTCAAACTTGATCAGCTTATCCCTTCCGGTATACCCCCTGGCCAGCCTGATGGCACTCATGGCAGCTTCCGTCCCGGAACTTACCAATCTTACGGTCTCTATGGAGGGAAAGGCCTCGGTAACCATTTTTGCCAGCATTACTTCAAGACTTGTAGGTGCCCCAAAACTGGTCCCTCCCTTGATGGTTTCACTTAAAGCGGAAATTACCCGGGGATGCCCGTGGCCTAAAATCATTGGCCCCCAAGAAGAAACAAAGTCGATATATTCATTGCCGTCAGCGTCATATATTTTTGATCCCTTGCCGTGATCCACGAAAATCGGCTCCCTTCCCACCGATTTAAAGGCTCTAACCGGGCTGTTGACCCCCCCGGGAATAAATCGTTTCGCTTCATTAAATAACTCATGCGATTTTTTGGTATTCATAAGCCACTCCTTTCTCAATTCTTTGGATATCAAAGAAAACGCCATCTTCATTGATAATTTATCACTTTGGCCCTCAGGTGACCAATCACGTCAATCAGGGGGCTTAGATTATTGAACACCTCTCCTTCCGCCAGCTTAATATGGGAGGCATCCGCTGGTACCTGTCCATAACTGGGATCAACTGCAATCCAATGTCCCACAAAGCTCTCCGCCCAGCTGTGATAAAGAAAACCTGTCCCTTCCCGATAAACCAGTCCCCATGCCGGTCGGGTGGGAATTCCCGCCGCCCGGCTCAAGGCAGTGTATAAATAGGTGCGGGCCCGGCAGCCCCCTTTTTTGGTGCGAAGCACTTTAAGAACGGAGATGGAGTCCACGGGATCATCTTTAACTTCCCGATTAACCCAGGCAACCAGCTTTTTTACCGACCCAACCAACTCCGTTTGATTGCATAAAATAGATTCAGCCTGGCTAATTATTTCCGGATGTCTGCTCTGGATTAAAATAGAAGGGGTTAGGCAGTCATTGAATTTTTCGGCCTGAACAGAAGAAAGATGACCCCCCCCTTCTTTAACCCGGGCAACTTCAATTTTAAAATATGCCGCCCATCGGTCCCCCTCTTCTTTTATCACTACTTGCTGTCTTTGGTCGGATATAATTAGCCCCTTATCCCTTAAACCTTCTAACTTAATTTCCAGGGAATTAATCCCACGGCAACAAAGAATTTCATGATCCGTCTCTACCCGGCAGAATTCCAGAAAATCATCCGCCTTTGAAAAACTTTTCTGATAGATAAATTGTCGGGCTGCGGCCTCCTCCTCCCTGGCAATCAACAACCTTCCTCCCCGGGCCGTCCCGAATACGGTTTCGCCTTTATCGTTGATCCAACTGATGCTTCCGAGGGAAGCCAATTTAGTTTTTACCTGAAAAGCGGTTTCATCAAAAAATTCACTTTTTCCGTAGGATAAAACCCTTTGCCTCACTTTTTGCAAAGATCGGCTGAAAGGATCATAAACCATGAACTCATATATTTTTCCCACCTCCGCTCCATTAACGGAAAGGTATAAATTTACCACCCCGGCAAAAAAAGGATAAAGGAGCTCATTCAGGCGAACGGTTTCATTAATAATACAATGGCCATCGTTTATTTTCGTCAATAAATTTCCTTGCCTTACCGTTCCGTCAATCAAAAATCTTCTCTCGTTTATAGTAATGTCATTTTCAAAGTTTAACAGGGTCAGATCAGGGTTCACACGATCGATTTCCTTCAAAATAACTGCATTTTTTACTCCCATAAAGTTGATAACATAAAATAAATCATAGGTTATTTGAAATAAATCCGGATTCCTTTCTGACATTGCAGGCTTAAGATGGAAAAAACCTATTTTTCTTCCGTTAAAAATAATTTCGTACCAGGTTTCCTGAAAGGTCGCAGAAGACAGTTGATGGAGCGGTGGAAGAGATTTGGTAGAACGAACGGGTTTAATGGGGAGCCACCCGCATCCCAAAGGGAATCCGAATAAAAGAAAAATAATAATCGAAAGCTTGATGACGCTAAAAAGCCTTCCCTTATCCTTCAAACAACGCTCCCCCAATAATATTTCCCTTCTATTCCAAAGATTAACATACCAACTATCTCCTTGCCGGTTAACACCCGTTGGAAAAATCCTGGAGAACCATACCGAATTTTTATTGACATGGCGTAAGGCGATGGGATCAAGTCTGCTCTTGACCCTTGTTCACCCTCCCGGCCACTATATCCATACGTTTCCTGAGGTTTTGATCCGTCAGCATCTGCTTTTTCATTCTTTCGATTACACTGCCTATGGAGCTATGTTTTTTCATCTGAAATTGGGATCCTATCTCGTTTTGGCTGCCATGGCTTTCAACGACAATAACATTTTACCCCGAAAGAGTCAAGAGCAGACTTGACCCCATTTGGATCGACCCCATTTGGATCCCCATTTGACGATTGCCCGGTCGCACAAGTATTGTGTCCCCGGAATTTCCATCAAAAATACTAATGCAATAATAACAGATGGTGTAATGTACAGATTACGTTTCACTTTTTTTGTTTTAGGAAATACGGCCCATTTGCCCAAGCCTCCCATTCATCCACTATCGTACCGTAAATTGTAAGGTTATGATAATGACGCCTTTGTTCACCATGAACCCCAGGAATATATATCCCATCCCATCCATACTTTTTGAATAAAGATGATAGCAACTGACTCACCAGGTACCTGGATTTTCCACGGTTCTCCAACTCCCTTTCGAAAACATATCCAGAAGAAGTCATACCTCTTTCTGCCATATCAAAAGCTAAAGCGAGGCTATTACAAAGGCTTTTATTACTGGGGGACAAATCAGCTATTTGCATCGCATCTAATGGTGTATTGTATCTCTGGACCAGGATTATTGAAGAATTTAGTTCCGGGTATAGGAAATCGATTGTGTCAATTAAGTAAATGGACTTTTCACCGGATTTGTTATATCGGCCATCCGTTGGGCAAGGAGAAGGACCAATTTGATCCGAGGTCAGCTTAACCTTGACCGAAATATCGATACCTCTGAAAAATATAGGGCTTGGTAATATTAACCGATTAGAAAAGCTCTTTACCAAAAGCTCGATATATGAACCCAGATGATATGACTCATGCTCAACATAATTGACGATTAACTCTTCAATCAAACCTGCATCCGTCTCTTCCATGCTATCGGAATGTTTGATTAATCTATTAGTTTTTGCGCTTTTCACTTCAAGCACCAAATCATCTCTCACGTTCACTATCCCCCTGGCACAATATTTAATTGGCTTTCAAAATTGTCTCTGCGCCCAACGCTACGGTTGAAAGTGCAGGTATGGGGTCACATCTTGAATAGTGAATAAAGTTTTTTAGATTCTTTTCTCAACTTTTTATCCTTTATAATTTGTTGCCTTATGCCGGAAACACTTTTACTGACTGATGAGTAACTGATGTTAAAGATACTCCCGATT
>DAOWNY010000289.1 GCA_030642325.1 Deltaproteobacteria bacterium | reverse complement strand
TGATGCCCCCTACCGGGCCATCTTTAACAATCCCTTAATAGAATGAATTTTATCTATGTCATATAATTCAAAGATCGGATCTCCGCTGAGAACAGTATAATGTTTGGTCTGACAGTTCATATATACCCATCCAAAGAGATTTCTGTGGGAAATATCCTTCAAGGACTCTTCTTTATAACTTTTTTGGGCTACAGCGCCAGTGCCGTTTGCCCTCCAAAGCCTTCCCTGCTGATCATACCCCTCCCCCCAATAAATAGTAAACCATCCTTCATCCTTGTCTACATAAACGACCCTTTTGGAGTATATATAATCCGGATCGTTTACCATTACTTCCAAGATATAAAGAGTCCTTAACTCCCACTCTGACTGATGGCAGGGCCCATTAAGGAACGGTTCAGGGGGCTTTTCCGCATATGTACATGGGACAATAAAATTTCCTTCCCCAAGAATTTTAAAAGTCATTTTTGGGTTGATTTTTTGTCTCATAGTCTCAAAGTCATCCAGGATACAATCACTTCCCAAAATCGGATCATTCACATCTCTTCCGGTAAGCCTGCGAATTCTTCGCAAGGCAGGGATATAACTAAAGACATCATCATCCTCATTAACATCCCAATACCTTATCCTTATCTGAGTAAAGCCCCTTACATCATGAGGTTTTGTAATGATGGTAGATTCTTTACTTAAAACCCCCCTTGTCAAGGCCTCATTTAGCCGGGGGGTTGGAGAGATATCCGTTCTTCCCATATACCTTGTCTTATAATCTATCCACTCAAAGCTTCTCTCAAATTTATCTGTGCTGTAAAGTCCAAACCAGGCAGGGAAAAAACCCTGATCAGGGGCAGACCCATGGCCGACATCCGGGTATGCATTCCAAACTAGTTCCAAGGCATTCTTTGGTTTAGGAAAAGGATATCCGGCAGTCCAGCCGATAAGCTCGTTCTGTTCCCCTATGCTGCACTTCCCCCTATTTTTTTTTGTTGCCTCAACCAACCCTTTTGGAAGAGGCAAAAACTTTGTCTCTACTATCGGAATAGTTATAAGCCCTTTTTTTAAGCCAAGCTCTACCACCCAAGGGTATTTGGACCCAGGGAGCAATTTTTTTAATTCATCAATGTATTGCCCATAGTTATCGCTGGTGATTACTACGCCGGGTTTGATTTGTCGGGTGAAAATAATGACTGGAAAAAATAATATAATAAAAATACTCAAAAAAACACTTCTCCAAGTAAACATATTTTTTTCCTCCATTATTGGTTGTTAATAGCACGCACAGACATCTTCTTTCTATGCCGATCGTTATTTATGTTCGAAGTTCAGGAATATTTTCGTAACACTTTAATGATCCGGGGTTGGCCAGGGCATCCAGATTTAAATTCGGTCGGTTGTGAATCACATTTTTTACTGCTATCTCCACCTTCTTCATATTTATCGTATAGGGTATCTCTTTTACTGCAATGATCCTGGCCGGGATATGACGGGGGGTAGTGTTCTCTTTTATCGTCCGTTTAATTTTCTTCTTCAATTCCAAAGTTAGCTCAACCCCCTTTGACAATTCTACGAAGAGAATAACCCGGACATCATTTTTCCAGTCTTGGCCCACCACAATACTGTCGGAAATCTCATCCAATGATTCAACCTGGCGATAAATTTCCGCAGTGCCTATTCTTACCCCACCCGGGTTAAGGGTAGCATCGGAACGTCCGTAAATTATTAATCCTCCGTTTTTTTTAATCTCCACGTAGTCCCCATGATGCCATGTATCAGGGTAGGTTTTAAAATAAGCTTCCTTATATTTTTTGTCTGTTTTGTCATTCCAAAAATAGATGGGCATGGAAGGAAAAGAAGCGGTACACACCAGTTCGCCCTTTTGCTCGACGACCGATTTTCCGTTTGAATCAAAGGCCTCCACTTTCATTCCCAGCCCCCGACATTGAAGCTCCCCTGAATAAACCGGACCGATAGGGTTCCCCACTCCAAAGCAGGAGATGATGTCTGTGCCTCCTGAAATGGAAGAAAGGCAGCAATCTTTTTTTATCTCTCGATACACGTAATCAAAGCTTTCGGTTGAGAGGGGAGATCCGGTAGAGAGTATAGCCTTTAAACTGCCTAAATCGAACTGCTTACCTGGTTTAACCCCTGCATTTTCGAGGGAGGCAAGATATTTGGCGCTGGTTCCAAAGACGGAAATCCTCTCGTCCTCGGTCAACTTAAAGAGGGCGCCCGGATCAGGATAAAAAGGTGAGCCGTCAAAAAGCAAAACAGAACACCCCACTGCCAACGAACTTACCAGCCAGTTCCACATCATCCACCCGCAGGTAGTAAAATAGAAGATGGTGTCGTTACGCTTAAGATCAGTATGGAGGATTAGCTCCTTTAAGTGCTGGATCAGGGTCCCCCCTGTCCCGTGAACCATACATTTAGGAAGACCGGTAGTGCCGGAAGAATACATAATGTAGAGGGGATGATTAAAGGGCAATTGTTCAAATACAATGTCAAGTTCTGTTTTTTGAGAGATAAAATCTTGATACCAAATTGCGCTTCGAAGATGACCAATATTTCCATTACTACCTTTATAAGGAACCACTATTATCTTTTCGATCGATGGAAGTTTTTTTGCTGCCTCGGTAATCCGGGGGAGGGAATCATGAACCTTTCCATCGTATGAATAGCCGTTCGCGGTAAATAAAACTTTCGGTTTGATCTGACCAAATCTATCCAAGACTCCTTTGATACCAAAATCAGGTGAACAGGAAGACCAGATGGCGCCGATAC
>DAOWNY010000066.1 GCA_030642325.1 Deltaproteobacteria bacterium | reverse complement strand
CCTTCACGTTCTCCCTTGAAAAACATCATTTTTTTGTTAACCATCGGCGCCATCATGATTGGGATACATAAATATGGAAGTCTATTACGGGCCTCAGTAGCGGATGCGGGCAATGATCATCGACTGGGAGCCGATGAAGCACCTCCTGCAATAATTTCTATCTACCTGGGGGAATACTTAAACTCCATATTGGATGAAATTGAAGGAATCGGGAAGCTTACTGAAAAAAAGTTGGCAAACATCAATCTCGGCGTTCAGAACCTTCCCAGGGTTGCTAAGGATGTTTCTGATCGGAACCGCACATCTCCCCTTGCCTTCACGGGAAATAAATTTGAGTTTCGCGCTGTCGGATCCAGTCACAATTGTGCGGAATCAGCTATGATCCTCAATCTTGTCGCTGCGTACGGTTATGACCGGATTACCCGGAAGCTAAAAAGCGCAAAAAAAGGGAACGTTCGGGAGAGTGCCATCCTGGTCCTCCGTGATTTGCTAAAAGAGACAAGAGTAATTCAGTTTGAGGGAGATAATTATTCAAAAGAGTGGCAAAAAGAGGCCGAAAAGCGGAATCTTTCCAATGATATAAACACCCCGGCTGCGCTGAAACGGATAGCCTCTAAGGAGGCAATAGAACTTTTCGGGAGATACAATATTCATTCCGAAAGAGAGTTACAATCCAAAGTCGAGATTAAACTTGAGGCGTATATTAATATCAAAAAAGTCGAGTTTAAAACCGCTATCAATATGGCCGGCACGTTGATATTGCCGGCGCTGGCGGAATACCTGGGAATAATATCTTCTGCAGCAATAAAAGTAAAGGCGGTAACGGCAAAGGATTCTGCCATGATTTCTGATGTCAAATTCCTCGATAATCTTTACACTGACATCAAGAGAGGCATTGAGGATCTGAAAAATAGACTGGCTGAATGTGAAGGGGAGGAGGACCTTTTTAGTAAAGCCCATCTGCTTGCCGAAGGGGGCGAAGATGCATTGCTGCGATTACGTAAATTTGTTGATGCTTCGGAATCATTGATTGCAGATAAACTTTGGCCGATTACGAAATACCAGGATCTATTGATCGCCTTGTAGAAAATGGCAGTCGCCGGAATAATGCAGAGCAGGAGGACAGGAAACATTGTGCGGGGGATATTTTCTAGGTGGCAATTAATCAACTCTTTTGGTATATTAGTATAAATAACTAAAATTACGGGCTGCCCGATAATCTGCATGTAACTCTAGCTATGCCCATAAAGGGGGTGATAATAAAATGAAGATGGCAACTTTTCCAAAATGGTGTTTTTTGGTGGGGTGTTTTTTCTTAATAGTTGATACTATTATGATGTATATGGGTACGGATAATCCTTTAGGTCTGCCACTCCCCTGTCCAATTACCCTGGATGTTCTGGCAGTTGGGGGCATTGCCTTTGCCATTAAGCCGTTTAAAAATGGAAAGGAGAGGTGAATTTTTCCTGGAGAAACAAAATGGGTTGCAATAAAGATCTTGATTCAGCCGTAAAGTTTTCCTTGCTGGATAAACTCGTTATGAGCATCGGATTTCACGGGGTTGTTCTCATCGGCCTATATGCCGTTTACCGGGAAAGTGCGGTATGGGGACTGATTTACCTTGGCTTCCTCATTTTTGGGTTCCTAATTCTCTTTGGTTATTGTCTCTGTGCCCATTGTCCTCATCCTTACCACCATTCCGATTGCCTCTTTCCCCCATTTGGAAAATTATACACGAAAATATTCCGCTTTCGCCCGGAACCGCTCTCTTTTTCCGATAAAATCGGTTTTTATATTATAATGATCGGCTTAGTGATCATACCTCAATATTGGCTTTGCAAGAATTACCTTCTCCTGGCTCTTTTTTGGATTTTCTGTCTCCCCACTTTTTTGGGACTTCTATTGCACCAGTGCAAAAAATGTATGAATACTGCTTGCCCTTTTAATTCGGCAGGGAGAATAGGTAAGGTATAAATATTGGTAACCGTTCACGGTTCTCAGTTCACGGTTTTTTTTTCAATGAAATGAATTTTATTAAGGATGTAAACATGCTTGATGCCGATTCCAATTCCGGGATTAGGGCCCGTAGTTTTTTTAAATTGTTCAAGGCTTTAAAAATTTTCAAAAAAAGAATCCATAATTACATCTTGGATCCAAGTTTTTACTGACCGTTAACTGCAAACCGTGAACTGTGAACAGATATAAATATTGGTAACCATTCAAGTTCAAGATTCATTCGAACGGTTACTGGATTTTTTCATCTTTTTAACGGGGGGCTTATGGGCGGCGTTATGTTAACCCCAAATGTTGGGAATCGGACTGATAATCAAAAGTGGGTGAGGGAGAATGTTGTAAAACTCAAATTTTCACTAGATTGAAGGGGGCTATTGATTATGACAAAAGATGGATTGGTTAAGGTTTTACTGGTTGTTGTCGCGGCACTACTTTTTTTAAACTTATTTAACCGACAAATACTATCTTTAATTGTACCGGATGCCATTGCCACGCAGAATATCGATTGGGCTACCGATTCCTTCAAAAGTGGTGTAAGCGTTGCTTGTAGTGCCGACGGAAAATATGTATATGCGGCTTCCCATAAAAATATTTTACGTTCTACCGAATTTGGTAAAGATGGCTCCTGGGAAGAAGTTGTTAAATGAGTAACTACCTAAGGAGTCAGTAGCCGGAAGTCAGCCTGCCTGTACCGGCAACAGGCAGGCTGACTTCCGAGTAGCTATAAATGTCCCTGGTTAATTCTCCTCCTCCTCTTTCTTTTTGACAAAAATTTTAATCAACCAGATACTTAGTTCATAAAGAAGCATTAACGGAATGGCCATCAAGATCTGGGTAACTATATCCGGGGGGGTTAAAACAGCCCCGAGGATAAATATGACAAGAATACCGTATTTCCTTTTGGAGGAAAGGAAATTGGCATCTATGATACCAATCTTGGCGAGAAAAACGGCAAAGATAGGGAGTTCGAATATGGTGCCAAAGGCGATCAGCAGTTTGGAGGAGAAGGAGAGATACTGCTTGATAGAGGGCAGCGGTTGAATGGAGTCGGTGGAAAACCCCAAAAAAAATTTAAAACCGATGGGAAAGACGATGAAATAAGCAAACATCGCGCCACCGATGAAAAAACCGGTTGACAGGATAACAAAAGGAAGGATATATTTTTTTTCTTTCTGGTAGAGGCCGGGAGAGATGAAGCACCACACATGATAAAGGATTACGGGTAAAGAAAAGAAGAAGCCCAGCAATATAGATACTTTTAGATATGTAAAAAAGGCCTCGGGAAGATTGGTGAATATGAGAGTTGCACCTGGCGGCATAACTTCCACCAGAGGCTTGGTGAGAATCTCAAAGATTTTTTTAGAAAATAAATATGCGATTAGGGTGCTTAACCCCAAGGCTATGAAGCATTTAATCATCCTGCTACGGAGTTCGTCCAGATGTTCCGTAAAGGAAAGTTTATTTTCAGTGGTCATCCTCTTTACCTGTTAAGTGAGTTTTTTTCTCTCCCTTTTTTTCATCATCTTCATCCGTTACCATTGCCGGAGCTTCTTCGCCCTTAGCATCCTTCGATTTTTTACTGTCTTCCTGGGGGGGGTCCATCTCCAGAGATTCTTTTATCCCATTGGTTGTTTTTCTGAATTCACCAAGTGCCCTCCCCAGAGATTTGGCAAAATCGGGCAATTTTTTGGGCCCGATTATAATCAGGGCAACTATGAGGATAAGGATCAATTCCGGCATGCCAATTCCGAACATAATTTTACCTGGGGACAAATATCAAAATTCCTTACTTTTCAGGGGAAATTTTGATTATCTTTATATTTTTTTATTGGTTGTTTGTGTAGAATCAATTAAGTAACTTATAATCGGCAATGGTTGAGAATTAGCCATAAACCGTTTTCCGGCCGGATGGATGCTTACATCTGGAGCAATTTTTTTCAGGCACCCTTGTCGTTAAACCAAATAACTAGCTATAATTTTTGATAAATATAGTGATTTTTACTTCTGTTGTCAATGAAAAATGGTAAAACTTTAAAAATTTATTGACATATCACAGAGATAGGGATAAAAAAAATAAGATGCGATCGAAAGGAGGAAATAGATGGATATTGGTTGGACCGAAGGAATTTTTGTTTTATCTGTTCTGATTATTCTCGTGGTCGTCGCAAAACTGAATAAAGCGATTAAGCTGCTCAATAACCGGGTAAATATTCAATCTGCCGCCCTGAAACAGCTAAAAAAAATGACGGCAGCCCAAGAAGAGATCGCTGATGGGGAAGACGTTGACGAAGCTTTGCAGGAAATATTAAACCGGAACTTTCGGTAAATTTTTCTCAACGAAGGATTCGTTTCTCACCCACCCGTATGGTAAGCCTGATCTTGTCAAAGTGCTCGATTAAGGGGATAGCATATTTACGGGAAACCTGGACCATCTCTTTGAATTGGGGGGTGGTAATCTCTCCGTTTTTGGTGAGAAATGCAGTAAATTTTTCTTGAAGGGCATCGAGAACGTTGTTGTGAAAGTAGAGATCCTCCTTAATCTTAATAAGGATTCCTTCCGCTACCAAAAGGTCGAATATGGTTTTGATTTGGGAAGTCTGCCCACCCAATTTTTTAGCCGCTTCCTTAAAGGAGGGGGGTTGGAGTTTGCTCCCCAAGAAAATCTCCTCAATTTTGTCCCGTAATTCTTGGTCCTCTTTTCCCAAAACAATACTATGAGAGGATAAACGCACTTTGTCTTTTTCCGGAGTAATTTCATCAGTATCCATAAAACCAAGGATTATTCGATCAAATAATCTATTATCCTTGATCTGAAGTAATTTTTCCCGCAGTTCTTCTTTGGGTATCCCGGTTTTCAGGGGAAATTTCAGGTGGTATTCTTTCAATAGGGAAATGAGTTTTTCTCCCAGTTGATTGAATTTGCTACTGTGTATCACCTTGAAAGTTTCTTGATTGAAGCAGATTACCAGACCCTTGGCAGTCAGTTCCTGCAATATATTATTTAGCCGGGCCGGCGAAAGATCCATTCGTGCTTTGAGTTCCTTCAGACTTAAGCCATCGCACCCCGCATTAAATATGAAGGCCTTCGCCGCTTCTTCTCCCCCTCCTTCTTGAATAAGTTTCAAATTGTTTAATGTTTCAGGTGCAGACCGCTTATGTTTTTTAGGATGAGGGTTGAGAATGATCCCCCCTCCGATGGTGTGGATAGGAGAATATGTTCTGATTACGAATCTATCCCCGGAAAGTGCGGTTATCGGGGATTCAAGTCTCAGTTGGGCTAAAGCCTTTTCCCCCGGCTTTAATTCATCTCTTTCCAGCAAAATGACCCGACCGTAAGTTTCGCAGGTTCCGGTATGGAACCTAACTTTTTTACGGTTCTTCAGGATATTTTTGGCACTTGCAAGACATTCCAGTTCCGTGTCCAGCATGAATGAAGGTTCCAGGGTTTTGGGGAGAACCAAAACATCTCCCCGCTTGATGGTTGATTTCTCTAAACCCTGCAAATTGATGGCGGTTCTGAATCCGGCAGTAACTTTGTCTGCCGGCTGATTATGGACATGAATTCCTCTTACCTTCGTTTCGATCTTTTCAGGTAATATCATTACAGAATCACCAAGCGAGATGCTGCCTGATATGGAGGTACCAGTGACTACAGTTCCAAACCCCTTCATGGTAAATACCCTGTCAACCGGTAGCCTGAATGGACCGGCGGAAGTTTTTTCTTCAACCGTTTTACTCATTCGATCCAAAGTCTCAATCAGTTGTGGTAATCCTTCACTGGTCACAGATGAGACCGCTACAATGGGGGAGTTTTCCAGAAAACTGCCCCGGACAAATTCACCCACATCTTCTTTAATGAGGCCCAGCCATTCCTGGTCCACCAGGTCTGTCTTGGTAAGCACCACCAGTCCATCCTTAACTCCCAAAAGGTGACAGATGTCTAAATGCTCTCTGGTTTGGGGCATCACTCCTTCATCGGCAGCAATGATCAAGGCAACAATGTCTATCCCGCTGACACCCGCCACCATATTTTTAACAAATTTTTCGTGTCCCGGAACGTCAACAATTCCCAGATGGACGCCACTTGGTAGAGTGAAAAAAGCAAACCCGAGTTCGATACTGATTCCCCGCTCCTTTTCTTCTTTTAGCCGGTCAGCGTCTATCCCGGTCAACTCTTTAACCAGTGCGGTTTTACCGTGGTCGATATGACCGGCGGTGCCCAGAATAATTTGTTTCACGATTACTCCTCGGTGAGGTTAAGACGGAAGCTCATTCAAGAGATTGCCGATATAATGATTTATTTTAAGAAGGCGCAACTACGCAGGTTAAGAATTTACGATTGGTTGTTTTATGCTCTTTGTCCGAGGCAACATAGAGTCCGCTTCGCATTTTCGTGCAAGACTTATTCGGCGTATTGCATAAACCTGCCGAATTCCCCATTCATCTCGTTTGCCGGCCGTGAACTTTTGGAATTTTAAACCAAAAGTTGCAAGAAAGCATATTCACAACAGATGAATAACCCTGCTTAATTGTTTGGAAGGAGAGGGATAAGCATCATCTCCCCTGAAACATAAAATTACCAGAAATGACCCAATTCAGCAAGGCATTTTTATTGCCTTGGAATCCAAAGGGGAATCGCAGCACTACCGCCTTCGTAGAGGGTGGGACTTAACGTTTCCTGCCGGGCTGCCGGTTCCCGCAAAATCGAATTCCGCCTTTTACTCGATAAAAACAGAATTTATATAGTGCTTTGTATGATAATTCTGTATATATTGTTTATGTGACAACATTAAGGAGCATGATTTAAGTTAATGACATTGGACTGTGAACGGATATAAAAATGGATTGCAAAAAAAAGGGGGAGGTGTTAATTAAATCAAGGGGTAATAAGATGAGAATATTGGGCCTGGATATAGGCAGTAAAAGAATCGGCATTGCCGTAAGTGACGAAATGGGATGGACTGCTCAGGGCAAAGGGACCCTGATTCGGAAAAATATGCGGGAGGATATTAAAGAGATTTCCAACATGGTGTCTCAATACGAAGTGTCGGAAATTGTGGTCGGCCTCCCATTAAATATGGATGGTTCCAGAGGAAATAGCGCCCAGATGGTTATGGCTTTTGTTGAAAAAATGGAAAAAAAAATTGAAGTTCCGGTAAGTGCATGGGATGAAAGACTGTCCACGGTTGCTGCCGAAAAAACCCTTTTAGAGGCTGATTTGAGTCGAAAAAAAAGGAAAAAAGTTATCGATAAAATGGCGGCGGTGTTGATTCTCCAAGGCTTTTTAGATATGAGGGGGCAAAAAAGGAATTGACGTTTTGAGAAATCAGGTAATGCTTAAAAAGTTGTTACCGGAGGTACTGCTGATCTCCATGACCGCAGCACTTATTTTTACTACCCATATCTACCTTTGTCTGACTACCCCGACAGGAAATGGAAGAGTGGTAAAAATTATAAATATCTCACCGGGGACCAAATTTTTTCAGGTTGCCATGGAATTAAAAAAAGAGGAGATCATCGAAAAGATCAATGCATTTTCTTTGCTGGCAAAATTGAAGGGGGATACTTCAAAAATTAAATGCGGGGAATATGAATTGAATAACAACATGTCCCCCCTTCGGATATTAGCCGTTTTGACCAATGGGGAGGTTGTCAGGCGCAGGGTGACCATACCGGAAGGTTTAAATTTTTTACAGGTTGCCACATTGCTGGATAAGACAGGGATTGTCGACGAGGAGGTATTCATAAAAAAGGTGGCTGACCACCTTTTTCTTACAAGACTGAACATGGCGGGAAAAAATCTTGAGGGATACCTTTTTCCGGATACCTATTTTTTTACAAAGGGAATGTATGCGGAAGAGGTTATCATCACCATGATCAACCGGTTTCAAACGATTTTTTCAAAAGATTTTGCCGTTCGTTCCAAAAAACTGGGATTGACGGAAAGGGAGGTGGTGACCCTGGCCTCGATCATCGAAAAAGAGACCGCCAATAATAGTGAAAAATATCTCATCTCGGCAGTTTTCCATAATCGATTAAAAAAAGGGATCAGGCTGCAAAGTGATCCCACAGTAATTTACGGCTTACGTCCATTTAACGGCAATTTAACCAGAAAGGATTTGCTGAAAAAGACACCTTACAATACCTACCGGATAGGCGGGCTCCCTCCGGGACCCATATCCAATCCCGGCAGGGAAGCGATAAAGGCCGCTCTTTATCCGGCGGAGTCAAAATATTTCTATTTTGTATCCAAAAACAATGGAACTCACTATTTTTCAAGAAATTTAGCTGAACATAATCTGGCGGTGGCAAAGTACCAAAGGACGAGAAAGTACAAAAGAAAGTACAAAAAAGTGCTAAAGTAGATCGTAAGCCGAGTTCTGTCCCCGCGGTCAGTTACCCTCCTGCGGGTGATGATCATTCATCTAGGATACCGGTTACCCGGCACCTCAAGCGACCTACCCGAGGACTCAAACGGGCAATTTGCATCGAATTTTATAAATACAAAATCCGAAATGTCCTCCTATTTGGTCTTGCTCCGGGTGGGGTTTACCAAGCTTCCGATGTCACCACCGGAACTGGTGAGCTCTTACCTCACCTTTTCACCCTTACTCATCTTGAGACGAGCGGTATATTTTCTGCGGCACTTTCCTTAGGGTTGCCCCCAGTCGCGGTTAGCGACCACCCTGCCCTGCGGAGCCCGGACTTTCCTCCCGCCCCATTTTTGGGACCAGCGATCATCTGATCTACTTTAGCAACCTGAGTATAATACAATCTTGATTAATTTTAAAGTAATAAATTTGTATTTAATGCCATTTCGTAACTCAGTAGCCGGAATTCAGCCTTTTTTCTCCGGCACGGCAGACAGGGAGCCGGAATGAGAATGGAACCCGCCAGGCAACTTCAAAATTTGATTGTTCGGCAAAAGATCTGTATTATGGTGATGCTTCACGGTTGATGTCTCAGCCGGAAGAAGTCAGTAAGTTGCCGGAGGCCCATGCTTTTTTTAATTTCGGCTTTTGAATTCT